>CACXFK010000129.1 GCA_902766945.1 uncultured Lachnospiraceae bacterium
CCCGCATAAAACTTGAATTTAGGGCTTGACATGATAGGAAGGAGGAAGCAGACAGATGATCATAAATGAACCGGTCATTACGAGATCCGAAATGGTGCGGTGCGCACTGTGTTATGACGCCCCCTGCGACGCCGCATGTCCAAAACTGAATCCCTCCGGGCTGCTCAGAAGCATCTGGTTTGGAAATGAGCAGGGCGCGGTATGGACGCTCCCTCCGGAAAATCCCTGCCTCGGCTGCACAGGCCTGTGCGAGCAGAGCTGCGTGAGGCCGGGAGAGGTAAAGATCCGGGACCTGGTCAGCACCTTGTACGATTCCGTAAAGAAAGAGGCGGAGACACCGGTGCCCGCAGATGAGAAGCGGCTTGAGTGTGATTTCTGCGGCACTTTACTTGAGAATCCGTTCCTCCTTTCGTCTTCCGTCGTGGCGAGCAATTATGATATGTGCGCCCGCGCGTTCGAGGCGGGCTGGGCCGGGGTCTGCTACAAAACCATCTGCTCCATGGAGATCCATGAAGCCTCGCCGCGCTTCTCCGCGATCACGGGCGAGGGCGGAAGCATGGTCGGATTCAAGAACATCGAGCAGCTCTCGGACCACAGCGTAAAAGAGAATATGGAGATCTTCCGCCGCCTGAAGGCGAACTATCCGTCCAAGTTCATTCTTGCGTCCATCATGGGGCGGTATGAAGAAGAATGGGGCGAGCTCGCAAAGCTTTGCGAGGAGAACGGGGCTGATGCGATCGAACTGAATTTTTCCTGTCCGAATATGGCGGAGGGCGGACTCGGCTCCGATATCGGCCAGGTGCCTGAACTGGTGGAACGCTTTACGGCAGCCGCTAAAAAAGCCTGCCATATACCGGTGCTCGCGAAGCTGACGCCAAATGTGGCGTCCATGAGCCCCGCTGCGGAAGCGGCGGTCCGCGGCGGCGCGGACGGGATCGCGGCGATCAACACCATCAAGTCGGTGACAAATGTGAACCTGCACACGTATATCTCCGCTCCGTCCGTACACGGGGCTTCCGCTGTCGGCGGCTACAGCGGGAATGCCGTCCGTCCGATCGCGCTTCGCTTCATCGCGGAGCTCGGCCAGAACAAAGCGCTTTACGGAAAACATCTGTCCGCCATGGGCGGCGTGGAGACCTGGAAGGACGCCCTGGAATTCTTACTTCTCGGCGGATGTTCGATCCAGATCACAACCGCCGTGATGCAGTACGGCTACCGGATCATCGACGATCTGAAGAGCGGATTAAATCTCTATCTTGCCGAAAAGGGATTCAACAGCGTCCGGGATGTCATCGGAATCGGCCTTGACAGTCTCAGCTCCACGACCGATTCGCTTGAAAGGGATACCATCCTGTTTCCTTCATTTGACCGGACGAAATGCATCGGATGCGGGCGATGCATGATCTCCTGCATGGACGGCGGCCATCAGGCGATTCATATGGATGAGGCGCGGAGGCCCGTTCTGAACGGCAGGAAATGCGTGGGCTGCCATCTGTGCCTGCTGGTCTGTCCTGAGCGCGCGATTCGTCCTGCCGAAAAACGGATCTCAAGAAGCAGAAAACCGTGTTGATAAAAGCCTGATTTTCAAAAATCAAGCCTGGCCGGACTGCTTGAAGAGGTAGCGCTCCGGCATAAAAATGAAAAGCGCTTCGGCGCGATACAGAGAATAAGGAGAACACACTTTAATGAAACTTGGAATCGTAGGACTCCCGAATGTCGGAAAGAGTACATTGTTCAATTCCCTGACGAAAGCAGGCGCAGAGTCGGCAAATTATCCGTTCTGCACGATAGACCCGAACGTCGGCGTCGTCGCAGTTCCCGATGAGCGGCTGAAGCTCCTCGGGGATTTCAGCCACTCAAAGAAGGTGACGCCGGCGGTGATCGAATTCGTTGATATCGCCGGTCTCGTGAAAGGCGCATCCAAGGGAGAAGGACTCGGCAACCAGTTCCTCGCGAATATCCGGGAGTGCGACGCGATCGTGCACGTCGTCCGCTGTTTTGACGACGGCAACATCATCCACGTGGACGGTTCGGTCGATCCGAAGCGGGATATTGAGACAATCAACCTGGAACTTCTGTTCGCCGATCTCGAGGTACTGGACCGCCGTATCGCCAAGACGGCGAAGAGCGCAAAGTCCGGGGCCGACAAAAACGCGAAGCGCGAATATGACGTGCTCCTGAAGATTCATGATCATCTGGAAAACGGCAATCTGTGCATCACGCTTCAGCTGGATGACGAAGAAGATGAGAAATTCCGGCAGAGCCTGGATCTTCTGACCGATAAGCCGGTGATCTATGCGGCAAATGTAGCAGACGAGGACCTCGCAGACGACGGCGCGTCCAATGACTACGTCGCGGCGGTGCGTGAGATCGCTGCGGAGCAGGGATCGGAAGTTTTTGTCGTGTCCGCCGCCATCGAGCAGGAGATCGCCGAGCTGGATGACGAAGAGAAGGCGGAATTCCTTGCGGATCTGGGCGTTCAGAAATCGGGCCTCGACAAACTGATCGCGGCGAGCTATCATCTGCTCGGCCTTATGAGCTTCCTGACGACCGGCGAAGACGAGACGAGGGCCTGGACGATCCCGATCGGCTGCAAAGCGCCGAAGGCGGCGGGCAAGATCCACACCGATTTCGAGCGCGGATTTATCAAGGCCGAAGTGATCAATTACCAGCAGCTGCTGGATTGCGGCTCTTATCCGGCTGCGCGCGAGAAGGGCCTCGTCCGCATGGAAGGAAAAGAATATGTCGTGCGGGACGGGGACGTCATCACGTTCCGTTTCAACGTATGATGACCGCCGGTGGCTGCTATGGATGAGCGAATCTTTTTTCCGCATCTCGGCCTCTTTTTTGAACACGTAGGAAAAAGCCTCCGGATCGGAGGCTTTTCGATCGCCTATTACGGGATCGCGATTGCGCTCGGGATGCTGCTGGGGATCTTTGCGCTCTGCAAAAGAGCGGAGGCGACCGGGCAGAAAGCCGATGATTATATCGACATCTCGGTCATCACGATGGTCTTCGCGATCATCGGCGCGAGAGTGTACTACGTCGTATTTTCGTGGAGCGCCTATAAAGACAACATGTTATCCGTTTTCAATATCCGTGAGGGGGGACTGGCCATCTACGGAGGGCTGATCGGCGGCGTGATCACCATCGTGGTTTTGTCGAAGATCAAGAAAATCCCCCCGGCCGTCATCCTGGACACCTGCATCATCGGCGTCCCGATCGGACAGATCCTCGGCCGGTGGGGGAACTTTTTCAACCGTGAAGCGTTCGGAGGCTATACGGACAGCCTGTTCGCGATGCAGCTCCCGGTGTCCGAGGTCCGGCAGAATGAGATCACAAAAGCGATGTGGGACCATGTGGCGGAGATCGGCGGCGCGCAGTTTATCCAGGTGCATCCGACCTTTCTCTATGAGTCGCTCTGGAGCTGCCTGGTCCTGATTATGCTTTTTCTTATGAGGAACCGGACGAAAAAGAGCGGCGAGCTGTTCCTTCTCTATGTCATCGGATACGGGACGGGCCGCTTCTTTATCGAACAGCTCCGGACGGACCAGCTGCTCATACCCGGCACCTCATTTCCGGTATCGGTGGCCGTCTCTTTGGCGGCGGTCTCTGTCTCGCTGATGCTCCTCATCCGAGGCCGGACGGACCCGGAGAGGACATCCTGTTTTTAAACATTTTTATACTTTTTGATCCGTATTGTGGTCTGCCTCATCAGCCTGCACATCATCTGGTGTGCAGGCTTTTTTTCGCCGTTTTTATTCGTTGATTTCGGCCTGATCGGCACTTGCAAAATGGTGTTTGATGGGGTAAAATTTAGATCAAGTGGTAGAAAGTGGGACGGAAATACCACGAAATGGGAGATAAGGATGTTCTTAGGGAAGTACAGTCATACCATCGATCAAAAGGGCAGACTGATCATTCCCGCCAAGTATCGGGACGAGATCGGCAATCTGAAGCTGGTCGTCGTGCCGTGGTGGGAGGAAAACCTCTCTGTGTTTACACAGGAAGGCTTCCGTGAGTACGTCAAATCTCTCGACGAACTTCAGGGAAGTTCAGAGACGCGCAGACGTATCAAACGGTTCATCACGAGCGGGGCCGATGAGTGCCGGCTCGATGCGCAGGGCAGAATCCTTCTGAATCAGGAGCTGCGCCGCTACGCGCATCTTAGCGGAGACGTCATCCTCACCGGGAATATGGACAGCTTTGAGATCTGGAATCCGGATGTCTGGGCAGGAATCGAAGAAAAACTTGCAGATGCAGACGAGATGCGCAGTGAACTGGAAAGTCTGAAGCAGCTCTTCTGAAATGAAGACTGCACCGGCCAGGTGCCGCCGGAGGACAGGTGAAGGGGAGTCACCGGGAGTCCGGCAAAAGGGGAGAGGCACCGCGCACTGTCCGGTCGTGAAACGGACAGATCTGAAACGCCGGAAGGGGGAGCGGACATGGAATTTGTTCATGCGTCAGTGCTGCTGAACGAGACGATTGAATCTCTGAATATAAAGCCGGACGGGATCTATGCAGACGGTACGCTCGGCGGCGGAGGACATTCTCTGGAGATCGCAAAAAGACTCGCGGACGGAGGACGGCTGATCGGGATCGACCGGGATGAAGACGCTCTGGCGGCTGCGTCGAAAAGACTGGCAGCCTATGAGAACCGGGTGACGATCAGACGCGGCAATTATGCCGGGATGACCGGGATCATGAAGGAACTGGGCATCCCCGCGCTTGACGGCATCGTGCTGGATCTGGGCGTGTCGTCGTACCAGCTCGACAGCGCCGAAAGAGGATTTTCCTATATGCAGGATGCCCCTCTCGATATGCGCATGGACCGCCGGGAAAGCCGCACGGCCGCCGATCTCGTCAACGAAGCGAGTGAGCAGGAGCTCTTCCGCATCATCAGGGACTACGGGGAAGAGCGCTTTGCAAAAAACATCGCGAAGCACATCGCTGAGAGAAGAAACCGGAAACGGATCGAGACGACTGGGGAGTTAGTCGAGATCATCCGGGCGTCGATCCCGATGAAGCTTCAAAAAAATGGCGGACATCCCGCGAAAAGAACGTTCCAGGCGATCCGGATCGAACTGAACGGCGAACTGAGCGCGCTGGAAGACTCTTTGGACGGTATGATTGATCTCCTTAAGGACGGGGGGAGGCTATCCGTTATTACGTTTCATTCCCTTGAAGACCGGATCGTGAAAGCGGCCTTTAAGAGAAATGAAAACCCGTGTACGTGTCCGCCGGATTTTCCGGTCTGCGTGTGCGGGAAAAAGCCGAAAGGCTTCGTCGTTACGAGGAAGCCGATTCTTCCCACCGAGGAAGAGATGGGGGTAAACCCGCGGGCGAAGAGCGCGAAACTGCGGGTATTTGAACGAAAGGTGTGACTTGTAGATGGCGGGACGGGGTGCTGCAGGAAGGGTAAATCAAAGATCGGGAACGGATTATGTGCAGTACCGTGTCGGCGGGACGGCGGCGTATGCCCCGGAACGCGTATCGCCGGGGGAGGTCCGGACAAACAGCGCCGCGGTGGAGCGAAACCGCGAAAAGGCGCTTTCCGTGAACTACGGATACGTTATATTTCTTGCTTTTATTTCGATTGCAACCGTATTTATGTGCGTCCGCTATCTGAAGCTGAAAGCCACGATCACGGCGCAGACATCATCGATCGAAAAACTCGAATCGACGCTCCAGCAGGTAAGGAGCGAGAACGACGCATTGCTTGAAAATGTGAACAATTGCCTCGACTGGAACCATATAAAAGATGTGGCAATTAACGAAATGGATATGAAATACGCGACAGAGGACCAGATCGTGTGGTATAATACCGAAGAATCGAGTTATATCAGACAATATAGTGAGGTTCCTTCCGCCTGAGCGCCAAGCGGCGGAGGATCCGTCGGGAGCTGTCTTGAGTGAATTGCGTACCGCTCAGAAACAAAAGAGCGGAACTATATACAGAAAACTGAATGCTTCAATGAGAAGAAAGCTGGCAGGACTGTTTGTATTCGTCGTGCTGGCTTTAATTTGTCTGCTCATAAGGATTACTTACATCAACGCGGTCAGCGGCAAGCAGTATATGAGGCAGGTGCTCGCCAACTCCCAGTCCCAGTACTCCTCCAAGACGCTGGCCTATAAGCGGGGCGACATCACGGACCGGAACGGGACGGTGCTGGCCACCTCGGAAAAGAAATACAACGTGATTCTGGACTGCAGCGTCGTCAACGCGTCCGAGGCGTACGCGGAGCCGACCATAAGTGCCCTCATCACGCTCTTTGGCGCGGATGAACTGACCATCCGGCATCTTCTGAGCGATGAGAAGACGAAGGCCTCGCAGTACCAGGTCGTGAAAGAAAAGATCAGCGTCGAGGAGAAGCAGGCCTATGACAAATATAAGGCGGGCTCATCCGACCATTCGCTGAGCGAAGAGGAGCGGAGCGCCCGATACAACACGCGGGGCATCTGGTTTGAAGAGGAATATGTCCGCGTCTATCCGCTCGGCGCACTCGCCGGCGACGTGCTCGGCTTTGTGTACGATCACGACAAGGCGGACTGGGGCCTGGAGGGCTATTACAACAACACGCTGTGCGGTGTGGACGGAAGGAAGTACGGGTACTTTGATTCCGGCTCCGAGATCGAGCAGACGATCGTCGACCCGGTGGACGGAAACAGCATCCGCTGCACGCTCGACGCCAATATCCAGGGCATCGTGGAAAATGTGATCGGGCAGTTTGAGGACATCTACAAAGACGGCCCGTTCAGCCAGACGACGGCGGCCAACCATATCGGGGTCGTCGTGATGAACCCGAACGACGGTTCGATCCTGGCCATGGCCAATTCCGAACAGTACAACCCAAATGAACCGAGGGATCTGACCGGATATTACACACAGCCCCAGATCGACGCGATGTCGGACCAGCAGAAGGCCGAAAAGCTGAGCGAAGTGTGGCGTAATTTCTGCATCTCGGATGCGTTCGAGCCCGGATCGGTGTTCAAACCGGTGACGGTGTCCGCCGCGCTCGAGGACGGATCGCTCTACGGCGACGAGCACTTCGTCTGCGACGGCGCGGAAACCGTGTCGGGCGTCCGGATCAAGTGCTCGAATACGGAGGGGCACGGCGAGGAGTCGCTCCTTGACGTGGTGAAGAACTCCTGCAACGACGGACTGATGCAGATCGGTTCCCTGCTGGGTGTCGGCGAGTTCTGCAAATACCAGAAGATGTTCGGCTTCGGCATGAGGACCGGGATCGACCTGTCCGGCGAGGCGGCCGGCATCGTCGCGGCCGCGGACACGATGGGCCAGGTGGACCTGGCCACGGCTTCCTTCGGGCAGGGATTTACCTGCACGATGATCCAGGAGATCGCGGCGGTCAGCTCTATCGTAAACGGCGGATATTATTACCGGCCGCATATCGTGAAAAATGTGCTGGACGTAAACGGGACGGCCATCCGCTCGACGGACAGCGTGATGATGAAGCAGGTGCTTTCGTCCGACGTCTCCGCGATGCTCCGCGAGTATATGAAGGCGAGCGTGGATGCGGGAACGTCGCAGTACGCCAAGGTGGACGGGTACTCGATGGGCGGCAAGACCGGTACGGCCCAGAAGATTCCGCGCGGGAACGGCAAGTATCTGGTCTCGTTCATCGGCTTTGTGCCGTATGAGAATCCGCAGCTTGTCATATACTGCATCGTAGACGAGCCGAACGTTGCGGACCAGGCCGATAACCGGTATCCGCAGTGGATCGCCAGGGATATCCTGCGGCAGGTCCTTCCGTATATGAACATTTTCCCGGATGAAGCGCCCTCTTCGGGAAACGAGTACCTGACGCTTGACTTCAATAATCCGACAGGTGAACAGGTGATCACGAGCATCGCGCAGCTGTCCGAAAACAAGACGGCCGAAACGGAAGAAGGACAGACGGAAAATGCCGGCGAGGAAGAGGAGACAAGCTACATCGCGAGCATCGATGAAGACGGAAATCTCCTGAATGCCGACGGGCACTTCATCGACGCGGAAGGCTACCTGATCAACGACGATCTCGAGTACGTCGACGAAAATGATCACGTTGTGGACGCGGAGTACAGGATCCGGGCCGGCGAGACGTCGAAGGCACCGTCCGGGGATACCGCGGGTGCGGAAGAGACGGAGCGCTGGTACGGGACGCCGAACGCCGACACCGTAGCCGATACAAATGTTCCGGAAGTACAGGGCATTGAAAATGCCGCGGATACGGCCGGAGGCAATACCGCCGAGACCGACGGATATACAAATGAAGAAGCGGGACTTGGCCGGGACTGAAATGAAGCAGGTGCTTTCCTCACTCCGGGGGAGTTCCCTTACACGATAATACGAGGTGTATCATGGTAGATATGACATTGATCGTTCCGGCGCTGATCGCGTTCGGAATCAGCGCGGTCATGGGACCGTTTGTCATTCCGGTTCTCAGAAACCTGAAAATGAGTCAGACCGAGCGGACATACGGCATGGAGACGCATCTGAAAAAGGCGGGCACGCCGACGATGGGCGGCGTGATGATCCTCGCCGCGTTCCTTGCCGCATGCTTGATCTTCGTGCCCGGGCATCCGGAAATCGGGCCGGTGCTCTTCCTTACGCTGGCCTTCGGAACGATCGGCTTTCTCGATGACTACCTGAAGGTGGTCAAACACAATTCGGACGGCCTGATCGCGTGGCAGAAGCTTCTTCTCGAGTTCGGCGTGACCGCCGTGTTCTGCCTCTATATGGTGCTCGGAACCGGCATCACGATGGAACTGCGCATCCCGTTCGGCGGCGGGCGTATGGCGGACATCGGCTTTCTTGCCTATCCGCTTCTGTTCTTTGCGGTGCTCGGAACGGTGAACGCGGTCAATTTCACGGACGGTCTCGACGGACTCGCCAGTTCCGTCACGATCGTCGTCGCGGTTTTCTTCGTGCTCGCATCCCTCATCCTCGGCAAATCCGCCGGACCGGCTGCGAGCGCGTGCGGCGGGGCGCTGATGGGCTTCCTGCTTTATAATGCGTATCCGGCCAAGGTGTTTATGGGAGATACGGGCTCCCTCGCGCTCGGCGGCTTTGTCGCAGGCATGGCTTATATGCTGCAGATGCCGCTCTTCATCCTGATTTTCGGCATCATTTATCTGTGCGAGATTGTGTCGGTGATGATGCAGGTGACCTATTTCAAGGCCACCCACGGCAAGCGGATTTTCAAGATGACGCCGATTCATCACCATTTTGAAAAATGCGGCTGGTCCGAGACGAGGATCGTGGCGGTCTTTACCGTGATCACGGCGCTCGCCTCCCTGATCGCGCTTGCCGCGCTGTAAAGCGGACTGAAACGAAACGATATGGACGTGTTAGGAGTGAGACAGATGGAACTGAAAGATAAGCGTGTTCTTGTGTACGGCGCCGGAAGAAGCGGAATCGGAGCCTCGGACCTGCTCGCGGAGCTTGGAGCGAGGCCGGTTCTTTTTGATGATAAAGAGGGACTTGATCCATCGGTTATGAAGGAAGGACTCCGCTTCCCGGAGCTGACGGAAGCTGTTTCCGGCGTGATTCCGGAAGCACTCGTCCGGGAACTGGATCTTGTCGTGCTTTCACCCGGAGTCCCGACGGATCTCCCGAAAGTGAATGCGCTTCGGGATGCCGGCCTTCCCATCTGGGGCGAGGTGGAACTCGCGTATTGCGCGGGACGCGGCCGCGTGCTGGCCATCACCGGGACGAACGGAAAAACAACGACGACATCCCTTGTCGGAGCCGTGATGCAGGCGGCATGCCCTGAGGTCTTTGTCGTCGGCAATATCGGAAATGCCTATACCGGCGCCGCACTGAAGACGACGGATCAGTCCGTCGTGGTCGCCGAGATCTCGAGCTTCCAGCTGGAGACGATACACGAGTTCCACCCGGAGGTTTCCGCGATCCTGAATATCACGGAGGACCACCTGAACCGCCACCATACGATGGAAGAGTACATCCGCGTGAAAGAGCAGATCACCCTGAATCAGACGAAGGAGGATGTCTGCGTGCTCAATTACGAGGACGCGGTGCTGCGCGATTTCGGCCTTCATGCATGCCCGGCCCGCGTGTTCTTCTTCTCGTCGGCGAGGGAGCTTGAGGACGGCATTTTCCTGAAAGACGGCCGGATCGTGATGAAGCGGGACGGCGTCACGCGGGATCTTCTGGATACCGAAAAGCTGCTGCTGATCGGCACGCATAACTATGAGAACGTCATGGCGGCCATCGCCATGTGCTATTCGGCGGGCGTCCCGCTCGACACCATCGTCCGCACGGCGGAGCAGTTCCGGCCGGTTGCCCACCGGATTGAATACGTCGATGAAAAGCGGGGCGTAATCTGGTACAATGATTCGAAGGGAACCAATCCGGATGCGGCGATCAAGGGCATCGAGGCCATGAAGCGGCCGACGTTCCTGATCGCGGGCGGGTACGACAAGGGCTCCGATTATCACGACTGGATCCGTTCCTTCGGAGGCAAGGTCAGGAAACTGGTCCTGGAAGGGAAGACCCGCTTTGACATCCGCGCGGCGGCGCTCGAGTGCGGCTTCCCGGAAGCGGATATCGTCGTGCTTGACACGATGCATGACGCGATGGACTACTGCCGCGATCACGCCGAAGAGGGGGATGCGGTGCTCCTGTCCCCGGCCTGCGCGTCGTGGGGAGAATTCCCAAACTATGAAGTAAGAGGAGATGTCTTCAAGGAATATGTCCACAAGGAGATCTAAAGCGGTGAGGCGGAGGATCCGGCGGACGGTCCTTACGGTCATTGTGCTCGCGGCGTTTGCGGCTGCTTTTCTGATCGTGTTCCGTCTGAAGACCGTGATTGTCAGCGGCAGTCTTCACAATACCCCGGACGAGATCACGGCCCTCATTCTCGAGCGGCCGATTGCGGAGAATACGATCCTTGCCAAACTGTTCAATACAAATCGGAAAATTGAAGCGCCCGGCTTTGTGGATTCGATCAATACGGAGATTCTCGGAAGAGACAAGGTGCGGGTGACCGTGACGGAGAGGACGTTTGTAGGCTGTCTGCCGGCAGGCGCGTTCTGGTGGTATTTCGATGCTTCCGGCAAGGTGCTCGCAAACGCTTCCGACCGGACGGAAGGGGAACATGTTCCCTCGGTCGAAGGGATTGATTTCCGCGGCGACCCGGAGATCGGATGCTACCTGAGCGTCATGAATACGAAAGTCTTCTCGATGCTGGCGATGCTCAGAGGCCGCATCGACCTCAATCCGGATATGATGCCGGACCGCGTCGTCTTTGATGAAAGCGGCGCGATGTCCCTCTATTACGGAGACGTGACCGTGCTGATGGGAACCGGTGAGAAGATGGAGATGCGGCTCAAACAGCTGTCCGGCGTGATGCAGGAACTGCTTGGCGGCGGCTACAGCGGGACCCTCCATCTGGAGACTTATGACGGATCCCAGGCGGGACTGATCTTCGACAAAAAATGAAAAATATTCTTGATTAACGCTGAGAAACACTATATGATAGGTGTGTTATGGTGACATAAGTCTGCCTGTCACAAGCATTGAAATAGATGCCGTTACCGGACGGCGAAAAGGAGGAGCGTTGTGTTAGAGATTACATCAAATGAAGCCGAATCCGAGGCTCGTATAATCGTTGTCGGCGTAGGCGGCGCGGGAAACAATGCAGTGAACCGCATGGTCGATGAAACGATCGGCGGCGTCGAATTTGTCGGTGTCAATACCGATAAGCAGGCCCTGTCTCTCTGCAAGGCTCCGACGATCGTACAGATCGGCGAGAAGGTGACAAAGGGACTCGGTGCCGGAGCAAAGCCGGAAGTCGGCGAACAGGCCGCAAACGAGAGCGAAGAGGAGATCCGCCAGACGATCTCCGGCGCGGACATGGTCTTCGTGACCTGCGGCATGGGCGGCGGCACAGGCACAGGCGGTGCGCCGGTTGTCGCGAAGATCGCGAAAGAGCTCGGGTGCCTGACCGTCGGCGTCGTGACAAAGCCTTTCCGTTTTGAGGCAAACAAGCGCATGGAGAACGCGCTTCGCGGGATCGAACGGCTCTCTGCCAATGTCGACACCCTGATCGTGATCCCGAATGACCGCCTCCTTGAGATCGTGGACAGACGGACCACGATGCCGGAAGCCCTGAAAAAAGCGGACGAAGTACTTCAGCAGGCGGTGCAGGGCATCACGGACCTGATCAATCAGCCGGCCCTCATCAATCTGGACTTTGCCGATGTACAGACCGTTATGACGAACGGCGGCATCGCGCACATCGGAATCGGCGAAGCAAAGGGCGATGACAAGGCACTTGAGGCAGTCCAGCAGGCGGTCGAGAGTCCGCTGCTCGAGACATCCATCACGGGTGCCAAGAACGTGATCATCAACATCCGCGGCGATATTTCCCTGATGGACGCAAACGATGCGGCCAGCTATGTCCAGCAGATGGTCGGCGACGAAGCCAACATTATCTTCGGCGCCATGTATGATGACACTGACGTCGATACCTGCAGGATCACCGTGATCGCGACAGGCCTCATCGATGCGGAGCGCAAGGCGAAAGAGGAGAGCAAACAGCAGACGAGGCGCGAGGACAGCGCAGCGCAGTCCCGCCGTGCATTTGAGCAGCAGACGAGATCCTTCGCATCGTTCTCGAGCCCCTCGTTCCTGAAGCAGACGGCTCCCAAGGCCGAGACGGCGTCGCTTACGCTGCAGCAGCCGAAGGTTCAGAGCACAGTTGAGAAAAAGGACATCCAGATTCCGGATTTCCTTAAAAACAGGTCGCGCTGATGAAGTGCCCATATTGCGGCAACCCGGATACGCGCGTTGTGGATTCCCGCCCCGTGGACGACAATTCCTCGATCCGCCGGCGCAGGGTCTGCGACGAATGCGGCAAACGCTTTACGTCCTATGAACGCGTGGAAACCGTTCCGCTGGTTGTCATAAAGAAAGATAAGACCAGAGAGATCTTTGACCGCTCAAAGATCGAAGCAGGCGTCCTTCGCGCCTGCCATAAGAGACCGGTCTCGATCCGGCAGATCCATGATCTGGTCGAATCGGTCGAGAGCGAAGTCATCGCGCGCGGAGAAAGAGAGATTCCGAGCGCGGAGATCGGCGAGATGGTGATGAGCCGGATCAAGGATCTGGACCCGGTCGCCTACGTACGTTTCGCCAGCGTCTACCGCGAATTTAAAGACGTGGAGACGTTCATGGAGGAACTGAAGAAATTCCTTGAATAAGACAGAACCCGCCCCTTTTGGGGGCGGGTTTTCCGTTTGCGCTGTTCTTATTCCTTTTTCCGGTCTGCTTCCGCTTCACTGATTACAAAATCCCTGAAGCGGGACGCCGCGTCGCCTAAGGAGCGGCCCGTCCTCATCGCCAGATAGGTCGTCCGGCGTATATTCAGTTCGGGCATGTTGAGAATGGAGATCCGGTCAAGCGGAAGATTGTCTGTTTTCACGACGAAAGCCCAGCCGAGGCCCCGGGCGACCAGATTGTTGATCTGGACGGCGGAGGAACAGTACCGGATGTCCGGACGGATCCGCCTCTCGGCGCAGTAGGAGTCCAGCTGATGCCTGAGCGCGGAATCCGAGGCGTAGGAGATGCAGGGGCGCTGCATGAGGTCTTCCGGACTCACGCGGCTCAGTGAGCAGAGCGGGTCGCCGCGCGCCGCGACGAGCACGATCGGCTGGTCAAGAACCGGATACATGTCGAGCGCGCCGTCTTCGCTGACCGGATCCGAGCAGAAGCCGAAATGAATCTCGTCCGCAAGAAGCGCATCCACGATCTTGCCTGTGCCTGCGATGTCGGATTCGATCCGGACATTGAGGTTTTCCGGAAGACTCAGAAAATGCCGGATCAGGTCGGGGATGTAATACCGCGGCGTCGGTTCCGTGTGCATAAAGCGGATCAGACCGTTGCTCTCGCGGAAAATCCGTTTGGCGGCGGCTTCCGCCCGGATCTGTGCGTCCAGCACCTCGCGGGCGTAGGAGAGAAATTCCCTGCCTTCCTTCGTGAGGGTCAGCGTGCGGCCGCTCTTTTCAAAAAGGGAAAAACAAAGTTCGCCCTCGAGCTTGCGTATGGCCTGCGTGAGGGACGGCTGCGCGATCATGAGACTCTGCGCGGCGACCGTCAGACGGCCTGATTCGGCCACCCGCACAAAATACTGAAGCTGATTCAACGTCATAAAAAAACTCCCGAAAAGGCTTGTGTGAATTTTGAAAAAACGGTATGATAGTACCAAGTTGTTGGAATCGTCATTCATAGGCAAAACCTATGAAATCTGCGGTTAAGTAGTATTATACATCAGCCTTCATTCCCGATAAAATAGTAAAAAAGACGAAATAGGAGGAGTGAAATGGCTGTTTATAAGGAAAAAATACAGATAAAATCCCATGGCGGCACACCGACCTTTGTGAATATTACCGACTCCGTAAGGGCGGCGATCGAGCATTCCGGGATCCGGAACGGGATCGTGACAGCGATCTCGCCTCACACGACCTGTTCCGTATTTTTTGAAGAGTTTGTCCATGACTTCCTTCCGGACGGGACCGAATATCTGCAGCGGGATCTGAACAAGGTTCTGTCGAAGATTATTCCCGACCAGACCGAAGCACCGTCGGAGGAGACGTATCTGTATCCGGGCGAGCTGCATTATCAGGCTGTCGAAAGCTGGCCCGACGCCGCATCGTATCTTCCGGGCGGAGACCGCACCGCGCTTTACAACTGCGACGCGCACCTCAAGGCATCCCTCCTCGGTTCCAGCGCGACGCTCGAAGTCGATGAAGGAAAGCTGGCCGTCGGACCCACAGGATACGTATACTTTGTGGATTTCGACCGCACGCGCGAGCGCACCAGGAAGTGCAGCATCATTGTCATGGGAGAGTGAGGTGGCAGCATGAAAGTGAAGAGTCCGTTTCTGGTAGTAAACCCGAAGTCGTATTTGTACGGAAAGAAGAGCCTCGAACTCGCAAAAGCGGCGGACGAGACCGCCCGCGAGATTGGGATCCCGGTCCTTTTTACCTGCCCGTTCGCGGATCTCAGGATGATCCGCGAAAACACGGAGCACATTGTGGTCTGCGCACAGTCGATGGATCCGCTGAAGCCCGGACGGGGCATGGGCCATGTGCTTCCGGAGTCTTTGAAGGAAGCCGGAGCGGAGGCCGTTTTCCTTAATCACGCGGAGAACACCAAGACGCTGACCGAGCTGTACGCATGCATCCGCAGGGCGAAGGAACTGGACATGTTCACGATCGTCTGCGCGGACAGCGTGACGGAAGCAAAAGCGGCGTGCTGCCTCGGCGCGGATGCGGTGCTCGCGGAGCCGACCGATCTGATCGGGACGGGGCAGGTCGCGGATGATTCGTATACGATCGATACGGTCAAGGCGCTGCATGAAATCAACCCGGATGTCCTTGTGATGATCGCATCCGGCGTGACAACCGCAGATGACTGCTACAACGTCATCCGCCTCGGAGCAGACGGCACGGGAGCCACATCCGGCATCCTGAACGCGCCGTCGCCGGCCGCAAGGGTCCGCGAGATGGCTGAAGCCATCGCGAAGGCGGGCAGAGAGCGCGGCCTGATCTGATAAAAGAATGTTCCGCCCGTTGCCGCACCATGGTGATGCGGACGGGCGCGGCAGATACCATTCTCTATCACAAAGGAGGTATGATCTTATGAAGAAAAAACTGATGTCTCTCATGCTCGCGGGTGCCATGCTGGCTTCCACTCTTACAGGCGCATGCGCAGTATCGGCCGACGAGGCTGCGAACAACGATTTTACAATCGTTACGATCGTAAAGCTGACGGGTGTTGCGTGGTTTGACCGTATGGAAGAAGGCGTAAAGAAGTTCGCTGAGGACACAGGCGTTGACGCATATCAGATCGGCGACACAACGGCGGATCCGGCGGCTCAGGTTCAGAAGATCCGTGAAGCGATGGATGCCGGCGCGGATGCGATCTGTGTGGTCCCGAACTCCACAGAGTCCCTTGAAGAAGTTCTGAAGGAAGCCCGTGAAAAAGGCATCATCGTCATCACACACGAAGCATCCGACGTCCAGAATGCGGACTATGATATCGAAGCTTTCGACAACGCCGCATACGGCAGGCACTTCATGGAAGAGCAGCTTGGACCGATGATGGAAGGCAAGGGCAAGTACACGACATTCGTCGGCTCCCTGACCGCGACCTCCCACAATGAATGGGTTGACGCATCGGTTGCTTATCAGGAAGAAAACTATCCGGATATGGAAGTTGTTTCCAACAAGAACGAGACAACCGAAGACTCTGAAAACGCTTACAACATCACGAAGCAGCTGCTTCAGAGCGATCCCGACATCGTCGGCTTCCAGGGCTCTGCCATGACGGATATCCCCGGTGCTGCACGTGCGATCGAGGAAATGGGCCTTCAGGATTCCACATACTGCATCGGCACTTCTCTCGTTTCCGTGGCCGGCCAGTATCTTGAATCCGGCGCGATCGACATGATCTCCTTCTGGGATCCCGCTCTTGCAGGCTATGCGATGAACGAAATCGCGCTCAAGATGCTGAAGGGCGAACCGGTTGAAGACGGCATGGATCTTGAGGCGGAAGGCTATCAGGGCCTGCTTCTCAAGACAAACGACAAGGGCGCAAACGTCCTCTACGGACAGGCCTGGATCGATGTCAACAAGGACAACATGGGTGACTACGACTTCTGATTGCGTCTTGCTTCAGGAAGCGGCCTTCTTGTCAACAACTTAAGAGGCATCAGGTCTGCCCGCACCTTTATGGGCAGCTTCCGAAATAAGCAGATCAGTTTGCTTTAAGTGCGAGGAACTGTTATGGAAGAAGACATAACAGTTCCCTTTTTTAAAAAGTACTGTTTGACATGTCAGACGGAAAGGATGAAAAGCATGGCTGGAAAAACACTCATAAAGCTTGACGGAATTTCCATTTCCTTCGGAGGCGTTCATGCGCTTCAGGATGTGGATCTCGAGATCCTGGAAGGGCAGA
>CACXFK010000130.1 GCA_902766945.1 uncultured Lachnospiraceae bacterium
GCCGTAACCAGGCATCCCCCTGCTGAAATGGTAAGGGCCATGCTGCAGATCAAAGCTGCGATCATCTTTCTCTTCATAAGATACATCCTCCTTCTTTCTTTTGCGGGATTCTTCCTGGCCGCAAGTGCTTTATCTCTTTCGTTGAAGGAAGCATACCAGCTGAACCTTAGCTGAAACTTAGGAAAATGGCGCCTGATTCGATCCTGTTGTGATTTTTATGTGTCTTCGTCTCCGCCCGGCACATTTAAAAAAACGGTACGAAAAAATCCGGTCCCATCAGGTTTCCCTGACTGGACCGGATAATCCGAACCGGAGAGTGTGGGATTCGAACCCACGTGCCCGAAACCGGACAACCGCATTTCGAGTGCGGCTCGTTATGACCACTTCGATAACTCTCCACATATAAAATGAATGCTTCTTACTGCGGAAACATCCGCCGTCACGATGCCGGCGTTCCTTTTTTATCCCGCTGCCTCAGCTCCCGGAAAAAGGACGTCATCAGTGAACTGCACTCCTCTTCCAGCACTCCCCGGCGCACCTGCACCCGGTGGTTGAAGCCCTGCATCTCCAGCAGGTTCACGACAGACCCTGCGCAGCCGGCCTTCGGATTCATGCAGCCGATCACGCACTCGGTGATCCGGGCCTGCACGATCGCGCCCGCGCACATCGGACACGGCTCCAGCGTCACATAAAGCGTACAGCCTTCCAGTCTCCAGTCACCCGTCACGCGGGCGGCCTTCCTGATCGCTGTCAGCTCGGCATGAGCCAGTGTATTCTTGTCTGTGTTCCGGCGGTTATAGCCCCGCGCGATCACCTTGCCGTCACGGACGATGACGCAGCCGATCGGCGTCTCCTCCATGGCATATGCTTTCCTGGCCTGCCTGAGCGCCTCGCGCATGAACTTCTCATCAGCATTCATACCCGCCCATTATATACGATGCCGCAGGCAAAATCAAGCAGAAACTCAGGTTTCTTCGATCGCCTGCGGCACAGCCGTTACCTTATTGAAAATGTCTGCTCCCCGATCACGCGCCACCGCTTTTTCGAGATGACCGCGTATACCCGGAGATGGAGATCCGATCTCGGGAATATCCGTCCTTTGATCACGGCCGTCCTGATCTTTGCCGTCTCTCTGTGCATGATCATGGTCTTCACGTTGGCCGGATCATCGTCATACCAGTACTGAAGAGCGATCTTATACCACTGCGGATGACCAAGCGGCATATCCGTCACCTGCACGTGGATGCGGCCGAACTTCATGAACTTGCCGACCGTCTCGATCGTGCTGTCTTTGCGCACGCTCTCGCTGAGCGGGAACTCCTTCGCGTAAATCACGCCGTACCGGGCATTATAGACCGCGACGGAAAGTCCCTTCTGGTCGCCCGCGTACTCATCCCCGTCCACGAGGATGGTGGTCTCGCCGTCTGCATTTTTCCCGGTGCTCTTTACATAATAGGGCACCCCGCCTTCGAGCGTTCCCTCCAGCGTCTTTTCACCCTTTCCGATCTTCATGTCGACATCGTCTTCATGCAGCGAAAGGACAAAGGCATTTCCTTCGGCGTTATCGAAATCAGCCGTAACGCCCAGCCCCTTAAAAGCCTCCTTAATCTCGTCCGTCAGCCGGCTCCTGTACTTGCCCCTCGACGCGATCAGCACCGTATTCTCAGGGTACTGAAGCGCAATCTTCATGCGGCCCAGAAGATCGGCAAATCCGGCCTCCGTCCTTAAGAGCGGCGACTGTTCGTCTGCAATAATCGGGAACTCGTCTCCGTTTACATCCACAAGCGTGATCGAGAAGCGCCCGAGCAGGGCCGGCTCCGGATCGACGTTGAAGGTCAGCGTCACAGATCCCTCCGTATCGATCTCGCTGCCCGGCACCTCGACGGTCTGCTCAAAGCCGTCGTCATCGCGGATCTCGCCCCGGATGGCGGCAAGCTTCGCCGGCATACTGTAAATGTCATAGACTCTCAGCGCGAGTTCCCCGGTCTCTTCATTGTAGCCCGTGCACTCGCAGTACCCGCTCGGATGCCGGGTCAGCGCCTCGGGATCCACGTACTCCAGTTCACTGAGCAGTTTGGACTTCTTCTTCAGTTCCTCATTGACTTCGCTCACGCCGTACGTCTCTGTCAAAGTCGGAACGCCTGAGAACAGATTGGTGCCGAGCCCGAGCCGTTCCCCTTCGATCTTGACGCCAAGCGCCGCCAGGGTCGTCGGGAAATCGTCAAACGTCGTGAACTCCCTGCGCTGATCCGGCTTTTCCGGTTCAACAGCCGAGTTGATATAGCAGGTATAAACCTTCCTCTGATAATCTCCGGTGCCGGAGCAGAAATCCCGGTCCATCGTCGGATGGTCGCCCGACAGGATGACCGTCGTATTTTCAAAGAAATCCTGCTTTGTGATCCAGTCCACAAACTCGGTGACCTGGCGGCTTGAGCAGGCCATAACGTTGGCATACTGATTGCCCTCAAACTCATCTTCGCAGAGTCTGCAGACATATCCGTCCTCAAAGTGGGTATCCACGGTCAGCAGCGTAAAGTTGAACGGCTCGTCTCCGGATGCCAGCTCCGTCAGGCGCTCTTTCGCCAGGCCGAAGAGCCGCTCGTCCTCGAAGCCCCACCACACTTTATAGCCGTTGGGGATAAGACCGTTCGCCTTGCAGTAGTCATAGTCGAACATATCATAATTGCCGTGACCCGTAAAATACAGCTCGCGCCCGCCGAACGTCGCGTCGGATCCGATGCAGAGCGTCTGCCGGTACCCCTCTTCGTCAAGGATATCGCCGAGCGTCCTGATCGCGGGGAAAAATGCGTCCTGCGAATTCATGCCGTTATTCCCGATGGAAATCTTCAGCGGCAGTCCCGAGGTCTCCGCAAACATGGCCCCCATCGTCCAGGTGGTGCCGGTCATGGACTTGCCTCCGTTCAGAAGATCAGAGCTTCCGGAGAAATCCTCGTGCTGCTTCGCAAGTTCCGTCAGCTCGGGGATGCAATTGAAATCGAAGGCGCCGCCGCTCTCCTTGTCGGCGTACGTCGTCTCCATGGACTCCAGATAGATATAGATCAGATTCCGTTTCTTTTCGGGGAATGTCAGCACGGCTTCCGAAGGATCGACATAGTTTTCCTCGATAAACGTGGAATAGGACATCTCGCCCTTGAGATAGTCGAGCAGGGCCAGTTCATGGAAGACCAGATAGCCGGCAACTGAAAGAAATACGGCCGTGCAGACCGCGGTCATGATCAGCGCCGCTCCCTTTTTCTTTCTTGCGATCAGCAGATACAGAACGATAAGGGCTATGAAACAGACCGCCGCAGGCAGAGCCGCCCTGGCCAGATACATCCCGATCATCCCGTTTCCGGTTCCCTCGAGCGGTGCCTGAAGCTCGAAGACGATCTCTTCCATCTTGAGATCAGGCCAGGTTTTGAGCGCCCAGCGGACGCTGAATAAAAGAAGCAAGCCGAATGCCGCGGCCGCAAAGAGAAGGATACGGCCGATGATGCTGAATACCTTTTTCATAACACTTTATCTTTTCCTGAATAACAACTCACAACAATGTGTTCATCCTCTGCACAAGCTTACATATTGTACCACAGACTTCATTTATTCACAAACGAATGTTATACTGATATTGACATAAAGGAACCGAAAGACGCATGATTCATGCAGTCATAAGGAGATCAGCAAAATGAATGATGAAGACATGCTGCGCCGCAGCGTGGAGATAAATATCGATGTGCCGGAAGAAGGCAGCATCTACGGAAACCGCGTCGCCGAGATGATCGCCGTGATGCAGGGCATGCTGGATCGCATCGAGGCGCTTCGAAAAGATATGCGCGAGCGCTTCACATCCGATCCCGTCGATCACTGCCTCGCCCGGATCAAATCCGACAAAAGCATGCGGGAAAAATGCCGCAGAAAGGGGCTTCCCGAAACCGAACAGTCCGCGCTCCGGGAAATCAAGGACGCGATCGGGATCCGGATCATATGCGGGTTTTTAAATGACGTCTACCTGATCCGTGACTATCTCGTCCGCTTTGAAGACTATGAACTCATCGAGGAAAAAGACTACATCCGTCACGCCAAGCCGAACGGCTATCGCAGCTACCATATGATTCTTCGCGTCAGCGGAACCTATTTCGTCGAACTGCAGCTGAGAACCATTTCCATGGATACGTGGGCCGCCCTTGAGCACCGCCTCCGCTACAAGAAGGGAATGAAGCTCAATGATTCCCTCATCGCGAGCGAACTGAAGCGCTGCGCGGACGAACTCGCGTCGACGGACGTCTCGATGCAGACCATACGCGATATGATCGAAGAACTCTAGGAGGAATCATTATGAAACTGCTGCTCGCCGAGGACACCCGCGATCTGAACCGAGCCCTGTCCGCGGTACTGACACACGAAAAATACGAAGTGGACTCCGTTTTCGACGGGGCCGAAGCACTTGAACATCTGCAGAAGAACAGTTACGACGGCGTCATCCTGGATATCATGATGCCGAAAATGAGCGGGCTCGAGGTACTGTCCGCCATCCGCAAGATCAACATCACGACGCCGGTCCTCCTCCTGACCGCCAAGGCCGAGATCGACGACCGCGTGGCCGGTCTGGACGCCGGGGCTGACGACTATCTGACCAAGCCGTTTGCGATGAAAGAACTGCTCGCCCGTGTCCGCTCGATGACGCGCAGGCGCACCGAATACAGCAAAAAGGACCTGCAGTTCGAGGATATTATGCTAAATGCAGAGAGCTTTGAGCTCTCCGCGCAAAATACCGTTCGTCTCTCCATCAAGGAATTCGAACTGATGCAGACGTTGATTCTGAACGCGGGACGGCCTCTCGGGACTCAGTATCTGCTCGACCATGTATGGGCAAAAGAGCCGGAAGCCAATGACGCCACGGTCTGGCTCTACATCTCTTACCTGAGGGGCAAGCTTCAGGCCGTTGACTCAAAGGCGATGATCGAGGGTTCAAGGAGCGGAGATTTCGTCCTCACAGCTTGAGGGACTTAGATGAATACCAGATCCATCCAAAAACTTCGGCATAAATTCATGCTGGTCTCCATGCTGACCTATGCTCTGGTCATGTTTTTCATGGGGGCCTGCATCAATCTGTCCAATTACTACATGTCCAACAGACAGATCCGCAGCGTCACGTCCTACATCCTGGAACATGAAGGGATTCTTCCCTATACCGGGCAAAAAGAGCAGGCTCAAGACATACTCTCCGGCGCCGGATCGGCCGAAAATCCCGGTCATGACGGAGCGGACCTGAAAAAAACAGACGCCGGGCCCACCATCAGCGTAACACCCGCGGTCAGCGATGAAGACATCTGTCATATAACAGGCGCCGGCGGCGACTCGATGCTGGATGACTTTTCGCCTGAGTTTCATTACTCGGCCCGATATTTCACCGCGACGTTCGGTCAGAACGGAAGCCTGGAGACGATCCGGACCACGCACGTCACGGAGCTTACCGAAGATCAGGCCATGCTTGTCGCAAAGGCTGCCTATCAGTTCCGGAACAGCTTCGGAAGACTTGGGAACTATTATTTCAGAAAGGGTGAGATCTCCGACGGCAGCACGATGATCGTATGCCTGAACTGCACGTCGCAGATCCGTTCCAACAGGCGGATCCTCAACATCACCCTCCTGATCTCGATAGCCGGCCTCCTGATCACCTTTATTCTGGTTTTCATTTTCTCGAACCGCGTCATCCAGCCGGAAATCGAAAATGTCCGGAGACAGAAGCAGTTCATCACAAACGCCAGCCACGAGCTGAAGACCCCGCTCGCAGTCATCCGCGCCAATACGGAGATCGAGGAAATGATGAACGGCCAGAGCGAATGGACCGAGTCGACGATGCGGCAGATTGACCGGCTCGACGGCCTCGTCCAGAACCTCGTCATGATCTCCAGAGCCGCCGAGCAGGAAGACCGGAGCGTGATGACGGAGATCAACGTCTCTCAAAACATCGAGGAATCCGTCAATCCGTACCGCTCTCTTGCCCAGCAGGAAAAAAAGGAGCTTCTGCTCCGCATCACCCCGGACGTCCGGATGCTCGCGGACGAGAGCAAGATCCGGCAGCTGGCCGCCCTGCTTGTGGACAACGCCTTCAAATACTGCGATGAAGGAGGCACCATCCGCATCACACTGGATCCGCTCCGAAAAGGCAAAGCACTCCGCCTCGTTGTCGCGAACACCTTTTCCGAAGGGGCCAATATCGATTACAGCCGCTTCTTTGAGCGGTTCTACCGGGAAGATGAGTCACACAGCGTCGACCGCGGCGGCTACGGCATCGGACTTTCGATCGCCGAGAGCATCTGCCAGCAGTACGGCGGCAGCATCAGCGCGGCATGGAAAAATGGCGAGATTGCCTTTACCTGCTACCTGACCTGCTGAGAACAAAATGACATAAAAA
>CACXFK010000131.1 GCA_902766945.1 uncultured Lachnospiraceae bacterium
AGCGAAGCGCTGCACGGACCGTCCGGTACGGGCGGTCACTGGTTGTAACCGTGGGCCGCCTCGTAATCAACGATCTTCTGGATGTTTTCCGCTTCGGTCTCCGAAAGCTGGATCGAATCGGCATCCGTCACCGTTCCGTTGTACCAGGCCTGATTTGAGAAATATTCATTCAGGTCCTCGGATTTGAAAATCAGCCCGTGGCGGGCGTAGATCTCATTTCTTGCGATGCGGAGTTCTTCGGCGCTCATACCTTCGAGCTGGGCATCGGAGATCTCTGCGTCACTGCTGTCGGGAATGAAATAACTGTCGTCCGTCGGAGCAGGCGTTTCCTCGGGAGCGGGTTCTTCTTCCGGTACGGGCGTTTCCTCCGCTTCCGGTTCGGGCTCCGGTTCCTCGTAGGTCTCCGGTTCTTCGGTTTCCGGTTCGGGCTCCGGCTCGGTTTCCTCTGCCGGCGCATTCTCTTCGGTCCGGCTGACCTCGGCGGGAGCGATCGTCGCGGCAGGCGTCACCGTCGGTGTCGGCGTCGGCTCTTCGATTTCCTCAAACTGAGCGGCGGCTTCCTGAGTGGATTCCGGGGCGTATGTCGGAATCAGATCCGTGATGCCCTGGCCTTCGGAGACATTTGCCTCATTCACTTCCGAAACCGCAGAACCCGCCGGGATCCGGACCGGCTTAAGGCCGATGAACCAGACGCATTCAGCGGCGGCAAGGAGCACGACAAACGCGGTTATGATGCCCCCGGCATGAGACTTCCGGCCGGACTTTTTCTCTGACGGCGCGTTTTTCAATGCGTTTGCTTCATATGAAAGGTCGGCGCCGCAGAGCGGACAGACCCGCGAATGATCGGGAATATACTTCCCGCATTTTGTACAATACATGTGGATTCCTCCGATATCTGATCATACGGGATACGGCAAGAGTATAACACACTTAAGAGATCGACACAAATTATGGAGTTTGTTTTTCTATGAAAGAACATGTTACGGCAGACGGGAAATACCAGCTGATCCACACGCTGATCCTGCTGCTCTGTTCACTGATATGGGGCTTCGCCTTTGTATCGCAGAGCGTCGGCGCGCAGTACCTGGGCGCGAATACATTTCTCGCGTTCAGGAGCTGGATTGCCGTGATCTTTCTGATCCCCGTCATCAAGGCGGCGGACCGCTTTCGTGTAAGGAAAGGTGAGCCGACGGGAAAACCGCGGAACAGGACGCAGAAGAAGCTGTTCCTGACCGGCGGCGCTCTCTGCGGGACCGCACTGTTTTTCGCCAGTGCAGCCCAGCAGATCGGCATTGCGTATACGTCAACCGCCAAAGCCGGTTTTATCACGGCGCTCTATGTGATACTGGTCCCGGTCATCTCGATCTTTCTGGGCCGTCCGCCCGCGGGAAGGATCTGGATCTGCGTCGGAATCGGTCTTGCGGGGCTGTATTGTCTGTGCATGACGGAAGGACTGGACGCGATCAACCGGGGCGACGTTCTGATGATCCTTTGCGCTCTCATTTTCAGTATCCAGATCCTTCTGGTGGGGCATTTCAATTCCATGATGGACGGCATACGCCTGTCTTTGATGGAAATGCTGACGGAGGCCGTCCTTTCGACAATCTTTCTGCTGATCTTTGAGAGACCGACGAAGGAGGCCGTCCTCGCGGCGCTGCCCGCTCTTCTCTATGCGGGCGTGATGTCAAGCGGAGTGGCTTATACGCTTCAGATCGTCGGGCAGAAGGGGCTTGATCCGACAATCGCCTCACTTGTCATGTGCCTTGAGAGCGTTTTCAGCGCGATCGGCGGTTTCCTGATCCTTCATCAGACGCTGACGGTCCGGGAACTTGCCGGATGCGCGCTTATGTTCGGAGCGATTGTGCTGTCACAGCTTCCGCATAAAGAGAGAGAACAGGGGGGAATTCGATGGTAAAACGTGTAAGGAAACAGGTATGGATCATCGGTATGGGATTCGGCGGACGTCGCCTTATGACGAGGCAGGAGGCGGCGGCACTGAAGTACGTGCAGCTGTTTATCGGAAAAAAGCGTTCGTTTGAGCTCGCAAAGGAATACATCGATTCCGGACATGCCAGATGGGCGGAAGCGGGGAAGCCGGCGCAGATCCGCAGGATGATTGCGGAAGCGCCTGAAGAGCGGATCGCGATCCTGCTGAACGAGGATCCGGCCTGCTCAGGCGAACTGACGGCCCTGATGCATGCGGTAGGGGAGTTCAGGCCGTACGTGTTTCCCGGAGTGTCCCTTGTTTCTTACGCTGCGTCGAGAGCAGGGATCAGCGCGTCAGACGCTGTAACGGCGGATCTGGCAGCCGGACAGGGCGGTCTTGTCCCGCTTTGCCGGAGGCACCGCAAGGTGATTGTAAAATGCGGACCGGGTATCCGGAAGGAGATCAGCGCACTCATGGCAGCCGGTTTCCGCGACATGAAGGTGTGTCTTCTGATGCATCCCGCGTCCGAAGAGGAAGAACTCTTTACCGGACGGCTGTATGAGGTCGCGTCAAGAGAGATTGAAAATGATTCAGTCCTGCTTCTCATCAGGCCGAATGCGCTTGCCGGCAGTTCATCGGCTTTGAAAGATTCGGATTACCTGAATGCCGGACGAGGGGTGACGCCTGAGGATGTGCGGGCGGTTGTCCTGCACAAAATGGCGGCGGCCCCCGAGGATACGATCTATATCATCGGCGCAGGCTGCGGGGATACCGCGGTCGAAGCGGCGGCCATGGCAGAGCGCGGCAGTGTGTACGCGATCGAAAAGGATGCCGAACTGGCCGGATATATCAGGAAAAACTGCGAGCGGCACGGCGCGAGGAACGTGCGGGTGATCGAAGGAGAAGCGCCCGGTGCACTCGGGCATCTGCCGCCGGCCGACGTGGTGCTGATCACGGGGACGCCCGAGAGCGTCGTGGATCT
Organism: uncultured Lachnospiraceae bacterium; assembly: GCA_902766945.1. Classification (GTDB taxonomy): domain Bacteria; phylum Bacillota; class Clostridia; order Lachnospirales; family Lachnospiraceae; genus Chordicoccus. The sequence goes on from CACXFK010000131.1 coordinate 2,910, forward strand.
CATCCAGATCGCCATGTCCAGAAATCCGGATGTCCGGATCGTCATACAAACCGAATCCATCGAGAAGGCCTCTGCCGCGGCCGCTCAGATCGAGGCGAAGAAGCTGGATCTGGACTTCATCCAGCTCGCCGTCATGAGAGGAGAGAAGCACGGCGGCGGACATGCCCTGAAGTCAGGGAACGCTTACTTTATACTTTCCGCCAGAGCAGGAAAAACGGAGGGAAACGGCTGAATGCCGTGCCCTCCGTTTTCATTTTC
>CACXFK010000132.1 GCA_902766945.1 uncultured Lachnospiraceae bacterium
CATTATAATCCCTCTCAGATCAGGTTTCTGTTATATCCGGCCGACATGGTTACTTTACCGGAAACACCGATGAACGATCTCAATGATCCGGTCCTGCTGCTCTGCCGTCATCTTATTGTCGCTCGGGAGGCAGAGTCCGCGTGCGAAGATATCCGCTCCGACGTCCGCAAGCGCGCCTTCATCGATGTATGCGTTGCTTCTCGCACGGCCGCTGCCGTCCCTGGTGATGAATCCATGCATGCGGTAAACCGGCTGCATATGCATCGGTTTCCAGATCGGACGCCCCTCGGCGTTAAATGCCGCGATCGCCCCGAGGATCTCGGTCGGGCAGGACTTGCCGGGCTCCGTGACGTACAGCGCGTCCTTCTCTCCTCTCACCTGCGGGCACATCGCCTCGCGGTCGATCAGGAGGCAGCTGAGCCAGAAATTTGGCTCGGAGTTCCGGGCATCATAAGGATTCATCGAGACCGGCAGATCCCGGAAGCCCTCTTTATATCTCATGTAAATGGCTTTCTTCTGAGCGATATGCTCTTCAAGATGAGGCAGCTGCCCGCGGACGACGCCGGCGATGACGTTGCTCATCCTGTAGTTATAGCCGAGTTCTTCGTGCTGGTACCAGGCCGCATCCTCGCGGGACTGGGTCGACCACTTTCTGACCTTGTGCGCGGCTTCCTCGCTGTCTGTGAGGAACATGCCGCCCGCGCTGCCTGTGATGATTTTATTTCCATTAAAGGAAATGATATTGCAGTCGCCAAATCGCCCGGTCTGCACACCCTTATAGGTCGCGCCGAAACTCTCCGCCGCGTCCTCCACGATGAGCGTGCCGTGCCGGTCACAGACCGCTTTCAGCTCATCCAGCTTTCCGGGCGTTCCGTACAGATGCGCCATCACGACCAGACGCACGTCCGGATAGAGTTCAAATGCCTTTTCAAGCGCAGCCGGATCCATATTCCAGGTGTCAGGCTCCGTATCGATGAAGACCGCTTCGCCGCCCTCGTACGCGACCGGATTGACCGTCGCGTCGAAAGTCATATCCGAGCAGAAGGCCTTGCGGCCTTCCAGCGTGCCGTGCCCGACGCGGGGCTGTCCGTACAGCTGCTCTCCCGCAATCTTGACCGCCAGATGAAGCGCCGCCGTACCGGTCGCGAGCGCAACGGCATACCTGCAGCCGATCTTTTCCGCGACCTCTTTCTCGACCTCATTGATGTTTGCACCGGCGGTGGACATCCAGTTGGTCTCATAGGCTTCAGTCATATAGGCGAGTTCTTCGCCGTGCATCGTCGGTGATGCAAGCCAGATCTTTTTTTCAAATGGTTCAATGCCGGCAAAGCGGCTGTCTTTTGAGTAGTCGTACATGAAGTCCATTCCTTCCTATCTTACCCGGTCGTCCCGGGATGATACGTCGGCACGATGTCCGCAACGATCTCCCGGATGCGGTTTGTCTCTGAACGGGATTCCCGGTCAAGCAGTTCAAGCTGCTGCTCGAACTTCGAGTCGTCCATCTTGATCGGATGGCCGATAAAGATCAGTTCGTTTTCGGTCTGGGTCATGCCTTCCTCGTCCATCAGCAGCTCTTCATAAAGCTTTTCGCCGGGACGAAGGCCGGTATAGACGATCTTGATGTCGACGTCCGGTTTGTAGCCGGACAGCTTGATCAGGTTCCGGGCCATATCGTCGATGCGGACCGGTTCACCCATATCGAGCACGAAGATCTCGCCGCCCTTCGCGTAATAACTCGCCTGAAGGACGAGGGAGACGGCTTCCGGAATCGTCATGAAATACCGGATGATGTTCTTGTCCGTCACGGTCACCGGACCGCCTTCCGCGATCTGCCTCTTGAAAAGCGGGATGACGGAACCGTTGGAACCTAAGACATTTCCGAAGCGAACCGCCATAAAGACCGTCTCCGGATGCTTCCGGCTCATCATCTGGATGACCATCTCGCAGAGGCGCTTGCTCGCGCCCATGATGTTGGTCGGATTGACCGCCTTGTCCGTCGAGATCAGGAGGAAGCGCTTCACGCCGGCCGCGGCCGCAGCCGTCGCAAGCTTGTAGGTGCCCATCACGTTGTTCTTGATGGCTTCGTTCGGGCTGTCCTCCATGAGCGGCACGTGCTTGTGCGCCGCCGCGTGGTAAATCATATCCGGATGATAGGTTTTCAG
>CACXFK010000133.1 GCA_902766945.1 uncultured Lachnospiraceae bacterium
CGGATACTGGAATTTTTCTATGAATTTCGCGTTGCATTTTTAGTCACCAATCTATTTTTGCGTAAATTTACGATCCTGTTTTTCTTGTTCTTTGCTTTGTTTTCGTTATCTGCCGGTATGTCGGATGACGAACACAGAAAAAAGACACTTGGCTTACATGGAAAAAGCCAAATGTCTTCTCTTGCTTTACATAATATCATATTGGAAGCTGCGCCGGACCGCAGCGGGCCTTGCCAGATCCCGGCAATTCTACGCGTAAATTTACGCAGCGGCACATTCTGCCCGATTCCCGCGTCATGACAGGATGAGGCTGTGCCGTTGCATACGCAAATTTGAAGAAAACTTTTTTACTTTTTTACTTATTTACTTGCGGTTCTGGTCAGAACGTACTTTTCTCCCGGAGCGAGCACATGGAGACGTTCCGGGCCATGGAGACGCTCTGTCAGCTTGGTCGGATCTCCGTTAAAAGCCGCTTTTTCGGGCGCGTAGACCGTTCCGCCGTGATAGTAGATGAAATGCGTGCCGGGCAGCCTGTTGAACAGCCGGACGATGCCGTCGTTGCCGAAATGCCAGCCGTCATTTCCTGCATCAAAGAAGGACAGATCCACGTCCCGCATGCGGAAATGATCGCTCAGGAGGCGTGTGTCGCCCGGTGTCCAGATGATGCCGTCCGCCGTTTCGATCCGGAAACCGCAGCAGTCGCCGAATGTGAACGATACAGGATCGTAGCTGTCACCGAGAGCTGCATCGGGATCCAGATGCCAGGAGTGATCCGCCGGCGTCAGCGTGATGCGGACATCGCCGACAAAGAAGGTGTCGCCGATCCTGTGCTGGATGCATCTTTCCTTCGGAATGTCGTATTCCGCCATCGGCTTGGTGCCGGGCAGAGCTTTTCCGAAGCAGGTATACAGTGTGCCGTGGAATTGAAGATCCGGGAATTTATCAGCGAGCGCTTTCAGCGTATCTCCGCCGAGATGATCGCAGTCCGCATGTGTATAAAGAACCGCGTCCACCTTCGGAAGGTCCTCGACGCTGATCGGCGGAACCACAAGGAGTTCGTCTCCGGTCTCATTGATCGGAGGATTGCCGGGTGTGTACACAAGACAGGGATCCACAAGGATGATCGTGCCGCGGGTGTTGATCAACACGCCGGCCGCGCTCAGCCAGTAAACAGCGGTTTCATTCTGATCTTTAAGCGTTTCCGGAGCAATTGGAACGGTGTCGGCTGTTTTAAATTGATACTTTCTTTCCATACTGCATATGCCTCCTTTTCATACCGGATGAATGAAACATTTTCCGGCAAAAAACAACTGTCAGTTTAAATATAGCAACGCAATTTCTTTTACGCAACACGTAAATCTTTACGTAACCAACTCTTTACGCAAATGCGCAAATGGCGTGACGGTCCTGCTTCGGACAATCACGCCATTTAATATGGAAATCTTCTTGTTCGCGGTTCAGCTTTCCATCCCGCTTCACCTGTTCGCGGCTCAGTTTTCCGTCCCGCTTACAATGACGGAAACTCCGTCGGGTATCACTGTGACCGAATAGTCTTCCCGGCCGCAGATACGGACAGCCGTCTGCATCGCTTCCTCCACGGAATGAGCCGGAATCATATGCAGATCCCGGACCGTCTGATCGTCGCAGTCGGATACGAAGATCACCTGCGCCTTCATGAGGACGCGGGCAAAGATCTGCGACTGCCACTGATCAATGATCGTCTCTTCCGGTTTTCTCGCAAGGAAGGTCTCCATCATGCGGTTCAGATCCCGTTCCTTCCTGAACGTCTCGTGGAAGGACGCGCCTCCGTCTCCGTCGCCGGCCTGGGAAAGCATCACGATGACGCCGCCTTCTCTCACGGTCGCTTCCGCGGCGGTCATGCCCTTCACGGACTGGTAAATATTCTGGTCCAGAGGATAGCCGCCGTTCGTAGACACGGCGATGTCCGCCATCACCGGTGCGACGCGGCATTTCGACGCGAGAAAATCCGTTCCTTTCTTATGGGCAAGGGCATAATCTCCCGCGACGGCAAAGACGACGTGATGCGCGGCGTCGAGCACAACGTTGACAATAAACGCGAGCTTCGCCGCCCCTGCGGCGTACAGCATGTCTGTGTGGATCGGATTGTCCGCAAGGACGCCGGAGCGCGCATGAGGATCCGCGATAAAACCGGCATTGTGATTGTACATGACGCTCTCCCGCGATGCGATGCCGGGGAGGACGCTCTTCCGTCCGCCCGAATACCCTGCAAAAAAATGCGGCTCGATGAAGCCTTCCGCCACAAGGAGATCGGCCTCTGCGGCCATGGAATTCAGGATCAGCCTTCCGCCCGACGGCAAGGTGCCGAAGGAAACAAGATGCGCCTCATCATCACAGTCATGTACGATGATGGTCTCGTGTCCGGCGATCTCGTCCCCGTATTTCTCCCGCAGCTCCTCCTTCGTCGTCTCCCGGTGCAGGCCGGTTGCGACGAGAATCGTAATCTCCGCTTCCGGATTTCCCCGCCTGATCTCTTCCAGAATCCGGGGCATGATGAGGCGGCTGGGAACCGGGCGCGTGTGATCCGATGAGATTACAACGACCTTCTTTTTCCCTTTTGCCAGTTCATGAAGCGGCCGGCTTCCCACCGGATGCGCGATGGCCTCGCGGATCAGCTCCTCAGGGCTCTTCTCCGGTCTGTAAGACGCAAGTTCAGAGGTAAGGGCCCCGGCCAGATGGCTTTCTTCGATCCGAAGCGTTCTCGATTCTTTTCCGTATGGCAGTTCAATCTGTCTGATTGTGGCCGCACTCTGTTTTATTGTGTCCATGGCAACTCTCTGCTCCTTATCAGTTGTACATCACGATTCCCGGAGAGAACTCGTGCGCGGATTGCACAGCGGCGAAGCTGCAGCTTTTCCTGTCTTCTGGGCTCAGTATGCGGGCTTACGGTCGCTCCCGGTGCGGTGCCTTGCGACCGCTCCCGGCATGGTTCTTGCGGCCGCTGCCCGCATGATGCCTTGCCTTACGGCAGCTGTCCGTTCCCTGCTTTATGCCGGAAGTAGAAAGCAAGAGCTGTCCCCATATAAGCGTGTGTCATTTCCCCGTCTCCGAATCTGCGGATCACCTCCGAAACCGGAACGTCTTCATACTTGAGCAATTCATCGGCATCCAGATGCTGATGGCCGGTCTGTACAAGCTCCTCCGCCAGAAAGACGGAAAAATGGTTTTTAAACAAAGCCGGATTGGCACTGACGCGCCCGAGGCAGGTCAGCTTTCCCGCCTTGTAGCCGGTCTCCTCCTCCAGTTCCCGGAGTGCGGTCTGGGCCGGGTTTTCCCCCGGATCCGCCACTCCGCCCGGAAATTCCAGCGTGATCCTGTCCTCTCCGTGGCGCCATTGCCGGACAAGTACGAAACAGTCGTCATGAACGGCCATCACGACCACCCAGTCCGGCGCATGAATTCCGACATAATCGCCCTCCATACCCGAAGCGCTCACTTCATGCTGCCGGCAGACGTCAAATACCGGTGTATGAAGAAGCATCTCTGTCTGCGTCGTTTCCCATATAAGCGAGCTGTATCGTTCCTTCATGCTGCCGGCATCTCCCTTTCACGAGCGAAAATAACTTGCAATCTTTTTGTACTTCTTTCCGTTTGTCTTCATTTTCGCCAAAACATGGCTTCCGTCGCCCATCGACCGGTATACGGCCACGTACGAACCGCTTGCGGCCGCCATTTCCACGATGTTGTATGATTTCAGCTTCTTTTTCTTCTTCGTGCTGATGCGCACCCGCCAGAACGCGGTCCCGCCGTCTTCGTCCACTTCCTTATAATAGAGATAGCCGGACTTGACGTAGACCAGGCAGGTCAGCGGTTCGCCGCCTTCCGACCAGCGCGTCTTGATGATCGGCGTGATGCCGCTGCTGATCCGGAAGCGTATGATCTCGTCTTCCGTCTGCAGATATATTGACGTGCCGTCGCTCTTCATATCCAGCGCATCAAAATGCCGGATCTGGCCCTTCCCGCTCGTTTTAACGGAATACAGGCTGTTCTCCGCTACATAGTATATGCGGCCTCCGATGATTTCAAGATCATAGACCCAGTTGCGTTCATCGGGAAAATCCACCAGAATTTTGCGTTTCGTGCCGTTCGTTTTGCACCTTGCAAGGCCGTAAACCATGGTCTGAGGGGCTTTTCCCTCGTCATCGTCTACATTTTCAATGGCGGCCGCCGCATAGTAGAGCTTCCCGTTATAAATCCGCGGATGGATCCCGTAGCCCAGTTCCTGCAGGTTTTTCCCGTTCTTCCTGATGCGGTAGATCCGGTACTCGCTGCCGTCCGAGCCATGGTATACATTTGCGTCAAAATACAGATAGCCGTTGTAATAGCTGATCTTGCCAATCATGGCCACGCCTTCTACGGCGCAGATCTTCCTGACCGTGCCGGTATTGGAATTCATCCGGTAAATGGTGTTGTCGACGGCAAAATAGGCGTACTTGCCGTGGGCTTCCGTCGCCATTTTCTTTGCGGCCTGCACCTCAAACGGTCCGGCCAACATCAACAGTGAAGCAAAAAGGACGGCCAGCCGCAGTAATCTGCGGGTCCGGGCAGCTTTTGTTTCTGTTTTCATGCC
>CACXFK010000134.1 GCA_902766945.1 uncultured Lachnospiraceae bacterium
CCGCCAAGTCCGCCCAGACCGCCGCCGAGGCCGCCCGTCAGCGAGCTCATCTGTGAAGACTGGGCTTCATCAATCTGATTCAGCGCATCTCTGAACGCAGCCACAATCAGATCCTCAAGCGTCTCAACGTCTTCCGGATCCACCGCGTCCTGATCGAGCTTCAGCGAAAGGATCTCGCGTTTGCCGTTCATCACAAGCTTTACGGCTCCGCCTCCGACTGTGGACACAAACTCTTTCTCTTCCAGAGCCTTCTGCTGTTCCTCCATCTGGCGCTGCATTTTCTGCGCCTGTTTCATAAGATTGTTCATGTTTCCGGGCATACCGCCGCCAAAGCCGCCGCTTCGTTTTGCCATCGTATCCTCTCCTAAAGAAAAATGAATGCGAATGTTTAAAATTCGTCCTCGTCATCCATGCCGTCCTCGACCTCCACCGCGATCGAGAGCGCCTCGATCATGCGGTCGACGTCAACCGTCCGAAGTCCCGCCGGGCGGTCCTTCGTCACATGGAACTCCACATCGGCATGAATGCCGTATTGCTTCTCTATGTGTTTCACAAACTCCTGCCGCCAGTCGTCGCTGGTCGCCACCGCCGCGGCCGTTTCCTGCTGGCCTCCGCCGAACTCCACGTACAGCCGGTTCTCGAGCGTCTCGGCGTTGTACTGCGGATGCGCATTTTCAAGAAGCTGCTGCTTCAGGATGCTGGACGGAAGCGAGGTGATGAGGCGTTTCCAGTCCCCGCAGATCCGTCTGAGGTCCTCCGGCGCAGCGTCCGGAAGGACTTCCCCTGTATCCCGGGGCTTCACGTCCTTCTTTTCGGCCGGCCCATCCGCTGCCGGGGAAATGCCTCTCTCCGCCAGCTCGTCCAGTCTCGTCTCCAGCAGGCGGATCCGCTGGACCAGCGCGTCCGCCGAGCGGTCGCTCTCCGGCCGCGTCAGCATGAGCACAGCGGTCTCGGCCAGCACCCGCCGGTTGGCCGCATATCGCATGCGGTTTTCCAGATCAGACAGGATGCGGATAAAGCGCATGCAGGTCTCGGGATCCGTCCCGGAAGCCAGGCCGCGGAGTTCATCCATCTGCTCCTCCGAGGCGTCGATCATCGCAGCCGCGTCTTCCGGGGAAGATGTGGCGGTGATCAGCAGATTTCGGAGGAACATGATGTAATCCCCGATAAACTGTCCGATCTCGACGCCGGCGGAGATCTGGCTGCTGAAGATGCGCAGCGCGCCGCCGGAATCCCCGCGCACTGCGGCCTCTGTCAGTTTCCCGAAAACAGTGGTATCGGCCTCTCCGAGCGCCTTCAGAACCCGCTCATACGTCAGTTCCTCGTCCATATAGAACGCGATGCACCGATCCAGAAGGGAAAGCGCGTCGCGCATGGATCCGTCCGCCGCTCTCGCGATAAACCGGAGCGCCTTCTCGTCTGCCCGTACGCCCTCGGTTTCCGTCAGGTACCGCATCCGGGCCGTAATGGTATCCACGTCGATCCGCCGGAAGTCATAGCGCTGGCACCTGGACAGAATCGTCACAGGGATCTTCGCCGCCTCCGTCGTCGCCAGAATGAAGATGACATACGAGGGCGGTTCCTCAAGCGTTTTGAGCAGCGCGTTGAACGCGCCCGCCGAGAGCATGTGGACCTCGTCGATGATATATACTTTGTACTGTCCGTCAGTCGGGCGGTACTGGACCTCTTCAATGATCTCCCTAATATGATCGACGCCGTTGTTGGAGGCGGCGTCGATCTCGATCACATTCATGGAAACGGCGTCTCCGATCCGTCTGCACGAATCACAGACGCCGCAAGGGTTCCCGTCGTCCGGCTGTTCGCAGTTGACCGCTCTGGCAAGAATCTTCGCAACGGATGTTTTGCCCGTGCCGCGGGTGCCGACAAACAGGTAGGCATGCTGCAGCCTGCCTGTCCGCACCTGATTCTTCAGCGTCTTCGTGACATGTTCCTGACCGGAAACCTCGTCAAAGGTCTGCGGTCTGAACTTGCGGTATAGTGCAACATATGACATAGATGATTACCGATTTACTATCATGCACAGTGGGCTCTTCAATCAGTCGCCGAAGCTGATGCCCATGTATTTGGCGAGCTGGACGGTCTGATCTTTCGGATCTACGGCTTTCAGCTTGCCTGCCGACTTCTCGAGCGGCACCTTCTTGATCTCGTTGTTGATGGTGGCCACCATGATGCCGTACTGTTCCTTCATGATGCACTGCGCGGCATACACGCCCAGCCTGGTCGAAAGCACACGGTCAAACGGATCCGGAGAGCCGCCGCGCTGTACGTGTCCCGGCACCGTGACGCGCACTTCATAGCCGGTTTTCTTTGTGATGTCATCGGCAAGCTTGAAGGAAATAGACGGATACCGCTCGGTGATCTTTTCCATTTCCTTTTTCTGCTCTTTCTTATCCAGCTTGGCGATCTCTTTCGGGATCGCGCCTTCGGCCACTGCAAGGATCGTAAACTTCTTGCCGCTCTTGTGGCGCTTGTCGATCGCGTTGCAGACTTTCTTGATGTCGTACGGGATCTCGGGGAGCAGGATGATGTCCGCGCCTGATGCCACTCCGGCGGAGAGCGTCAGCCAGCCGACCTTGTGTCCCATGACTTCCACGATGAAAACGCGTCCGTGAGAGGAAGCCGTCGTATGGATCTGGTCGATCGCGGTCGTCGCGATATCGATCGCCGACTGATAACCGAATGTCAGGTCGGTGCCGTAGATATCGTTGTCGATCGTCTTCGGAAGATGGATGACATTCAGGCCTTCCTCGCGAAGCAGATTGGCCGTTTTCTGTGTTCCGTTGCCGCCGAGGATCACCAGGCAGTCAAGACGGAGCTTGTAATAATTCTGCTTCATCGCCTCGACCTTATCAAGTCCGGCCGCATCCGGCACTCTCATCAGCTTGAACGGCTGGCGGGACGAACCGATGATGGTGCCGCCCTTTGTCAGGATGCCTGAAAAATCAGCCGATGTAAGCAGCCTGTAATTGCCGTAAATAAGGCCTTTATAGCCCTCTTCGAATCCGTAGATCTCAAGATCTTTGCAGTTGTGGCTGAGGCCCTTGACGACGCCGCGCATCGTTGCGTTCAGAGCCTGACAGTCGCCGCCGCTGGTAAGTAATCCAATCCGTTTCATAAAAGATCCTCCTTGTCAGTTTCCACGATCATGCGGCCGGCGCTCCGTCCGTTCCGGTTTTAAAAGGACCGTTCAGGACAACGAACAGCACAGTCAGCCGTATGAAGGTAGTATACCGCAAAGGAGGCGATTTGACAATTCGGGGAATTGTCTGTATACTAGTTGAATCCGTGCAGCCGGGGCATTAGCGGGGCCCTGTAACCTGCAGTCCGCTACAGCAGGGGTGATGCCGATCCGAGGGGCAGATCTGATGGAGCCGCCCCCTTCAAGTGGCGTTGACGTCCGGGTCTTACGCAACAGGAATCCGTGAATCGTGTCAGGGTGGGAACACAGCAGCACTAAGCGGAAGCTCTTGTGTGTCGTGAGGGTGCCTGGACCGAGCAAACTGTCGGGGTAACGTCTGTTGGTGATGTTTCAGAGTGAGGCGCACGGTTTTTTATTTGCTGTCTTTTCCCTGAGCGTCCTGCTCTCTCGCTCTTTTTCTCTCAAGCGCGCGTCTTCTGCGCTCGCGTCTGCGCTTTTTCTCCATATAATCACGATATAAAAGAAACGCGCCGGTTAAAATGGCGGCCGCAAGAAGGACGATGACCACGATGCCGATCCATCCGCCGTTTCCGCTTTTGTCCCTTGCCGGCTGAGCCGTCTCTTCCTCGGTTTTTTCTTCTTCGGCAGGAGCGGGCAGCGAGAGATGACGGAGCTCGGCGTACTGCTGCTGCGTCATGACCGCCTTGCCGACCGGAAGTCTGTCGAAGTAGAACGTCACGCGCTTCGTGCCGTCCGCCATATCCATCGTATCGTCTCCCGTGTCGTCAACCGTATATCCGTTCGGCAGATTGATCGATCCGCCCGGGACCTCAATCTTTGAAAACTCATTGAACCCGTATTCGAACAGCTCCGCTGCGTCCGAGAAGTCCGTCTTGTCCGGGCCCTTCATCAGCACGCAGATGAGCGTGCGGTCATCCTTTCTGGCGGCGGAGACATACGTCCTCCACGCGGAATCCGTATAGCCTGTTTTGCCCGCGATGCAATAAGGATAATAGTATTCACCGTCGCTGATGAGGAGCGCGTTGTGGTTCACGTACGTCCGGCTCTCGGCATGCGTATTGGTCGGAGGAATGGTGACTTTCTCCGTGCCGGCGATCTTCAGGAACGTCTCGTTTTTGACCGCTGCCTGCATGATCCGGGCAAGGTCCTCCGCGGTCGTGTAGTGCTCGGGATCCGGCATGCCGCTCGGATTTGTAAAATGCGTATTCGTGCAGCCCAGTTCCCTGGCCCGCTCATTCATCATCTCAACAAAGTGCTCCAGCGTGCCGCCTACATGCTCCGCAAGCTGGTTTGCGATATCATTTGCCGACTTGAGCAGCAGAATATACAGGCACTGCTCGACCGTAAACTGCTCGCCCACCGAGCTCTGGCAGTTGGAGCTGCCGGATATCGCCATCTGGACACCCGTGTCCGACATCGTCACGATGTCATCCAGCGATGCATTTTCCAGCACAAGCAGTGCGGTCAGCACTTTGGTGGTGCTTGCCGGATAGCGGATCGCGTCCCTGTTCAGCGAATAGATCACGCCGCCGTTATCGGCGTCGATCACGAGACCGGTCGCCTCGCCGATGCTCTCCATATACGGCCAGCCTTCAATCAGGTTGCTGAGGGCTTCATCCTGAAGGGACCCCTCCTCACTGCCGGACTCCGCCAGAACCGCCCGGCCGCTGAAAATGCACAGAAAAAGGATGCTGACCACAGTCAGCATACTGATCAGGTTGCTCTTACGATTTCGTCTCCCCACGTCTGCAATACTCCCCTGCTGCATGCAGCGCCGCGAAGCAGCGCCGGCACCGTCACGTTTTTGTGTCACTAAGTCTTTATTTGCCGGTCTTTTTTTCGATCAGCTCACTGAATGCCTCATACCGCGCATCCATATATGCGTATTGCGCTTCACCCCGGTGATCCGTGAGCTGAAAGTGTTCCGTGAGATACCCCCCGAGCCATTCGGTAAAGAGAGTGGATCCCTTTACATTGAAATGCTGTCCGTCGACCGTATGCTTCAGCGGATCAAGGCCGATGGTCTCTCCTTCTTTCAGAAGATTGAGATAGGGTACGTCCAGTTCATCGGCGATCCTGCCCACGGCCGCCGCCGCGTCGATGCGCTTCTCATAGCCGGACTGCTTCACATAGCGCGCCACCATCATATTCGGCATCGTAATAAGGAGAAGATCCGTTCCGGTCTCATCGCACAGCCGGATGATCTCCCGAAGCCAGTAATCGGAAAAAGCAGGCAGCGCCGCGTCAGGCGAAGCCTCATACGGCTGAAATGCCTCAAACTTCAGCTTCGTCTTTCTTACGTCGACCTTTGCTCCGAGCGTAACGGCTTTCTCGTCCTTTTCGAAATCCTTCTCCGTGAGATCCGTCCACCGGTGATGGTACTGTGTGATCGGCAGATAGAGTCCCACCGTCTCGTCGAAGGTGCTCTCCCGCTCCTTCGCGATATACCGGATCATCGCGAGCCGGTTTGCGCCAAGCAGCGGCATGCGGTCCGTGATGTAGTGAAGATAGCTCAGTTTCCCGATCGATTTTTTCAGCCGCATCTTGCCGCAGTCGAGCACGATCACTCTGGGATGATCCCGCCTGATGGCCTCCGCCGCAAGATAATACGACGCGGCCGCGGACTGATTGCCGGTTGCCAGATTATACGAGGTAACCCCGTACTCGTGCCACAGCTCGGCGGGATACACGCCGTTCATAATCGTGGACGGGCCCAGAAAGAGAACGTCATGCGTTCCTTTGCGCTCGCTGAAATACGCTCCCGAGAGCTTCTCGGCATTTTTATTCTCGAGCACCTTCCCGGCCTGAAAAACAAAGACGACAAGAAGGCACAGAAAGACTGCGCCTCGAACGATCTTTGCGGCTTTTCCCGATCCCGTCACCTTCTTACCTGCTGATCACACGTACTTTTCAAACAGGGCTGTGATGGCGTCGATCGAATTGAAGTTCTCCGGTGTGATCTCTTCATAAGGAAGTTCTACGTCAAATTCGGCCGAAAGTGCGGAAATGATGCCGACTACGGTCAGAGAATCCAGCGTTCCGTCATCCACCAGTTCATCCGAACTCTCGAAATCGATCTCCGGGTAATTTTCTGATAGTACATACAGTATCTTTTGTTTCATAGTCGGTTCCTTTCTGTCGCAGGTTCTGCATCGGCTGCGGTCCGGTCTGTCTTACGGTTTTTTCTTCTTCTCCACCTTTTTCCGGTTTGAGAGCGCGAAGCTGTCCCAGTCCTCCCTGACGGCATCCGAATGCTGTGTTTCGATATTGTACTCCTTTTCGATATATTCTCCAAGAGCAATTGTAACTTTTTCCGCTCCCCACATGTTGACATGGTTGCGGTTATAAAAATCGGTGCTGTAGTCAAGCCCGTATTCGCTGCCGCGGCTCAGATCCAGGAAATGGTATCCGTAGCTCTCGACGATGGCCTGCATCGTCGGAAGCCGCCTCTCGAACTTCTCGTCGTACACATAAGGGTTCGCGACGAACAGCACTTCCCGTCCGTGCTTTTTGCATTCCTCAAGCAGATAGAGCAGCTCCTTTTCATTATGTTCGGGCAGCGGCATCGGATCGCCTCCGGACGGCTCCGGCTCCTCAAACGCTTTGACCTTGCTGTTGTTGCTCCAGCTTTTATCGGAGCGCGCGTTCCGGTTATCCCAGTATTTCAGCTGTTTACCCGTGACGCCGTCCCAGTTCCCGTGATACTTGGTGAAGTCAAAAAACTCGCTCAGCCGTTTGGGCAGCTCCTCATATCCGTGGCAGATCATGTTCCACTTATTGAGGGACAGATCCATTGAGTCCGTGACGCAGTACAGAGCCCGCACACGGTTTTTCTCGGACAGGTGCAGAAATTCGCGCGCTTCCACGACGTAAAGAGCCGGACTCTGCGTCTTCTCCGCTTCCGTCATGATAAAGGACGCCGCGGCCGGAGGCTGGAGCGCCGTCGACAGATTGTAGGACGTGTACCCGAACTTCTCGTAGAGAACCGGCGTATCAAAATACTGGTAATCCGCGCTGCTTCCGATCGTGATGATATCGATCGAATTCTCCGGCTGCGCGTAAAAGGACGGAAACATGCTCCTGTTATAGCGGAATTTGACCTGCCGCACGATATGGGCAAACGGGAAGATCATCGCGATCAGAAGGAGAAGAAAGACCGCGCACCGGACGGCCTTCAGGCCTTTCCGGTTCCCTGTTTCATTTTTCCTGTTTGTTTCCACTGATTTCTCCCGCGACAAAGGCCGCGATTGCCTTTCTGTCCAGTTTCTGCATCCGGTTTCGGGGAAGCGCGCCGATCGTAAAGATCCTGGCCGGGAGCTTCACGCGCTCCATCCTCGAAGCGAGATATTTCCTCAGTTCTTCTTCACTGTAGCCGGGCCTTATGCCGCCCGCGACGAGGACCGGCACCTGGCCGAGCAGGCCTTCCGGGTCCTTGATCCCGACACAGGCGTACTCGCCCGCGCCTTCGTACTCGCTTGCGATATTTTCGATCTCGAGCGGAGAGACCTTCTCTCCTCCGACATTGATGATGTCGTCGGACCGGCCGAGCATATAGACGAAGCCGTCTTCATCCAGATAAACCAGGTCGTTTGTGATCAGCCAGCCGTCCTTCAGCGCTTCCGCCGTAAGATCGGGCCTGTTCCAGTAACCGCTCATGACCATGCCGCCCGAAAGAGCCAGCTTGCCGGGCCGGTCCGCCGACTTGCCCGCTTCTTCTCCGTCCGGTCCGATGACCCGGATGGAAGCGCCGTCGATCGGTTTCCCGAGCGTTGTGACGCGGCGCTCATCCGATGCGACGTCATGCACATAAGTGAAGATCACGCCTCCCGTTTCGGAAGAGCCCCAGGTATTTGTAATCTGCACCCCCGGAAGATGGGCGGACAGACGCTTCCGCTGTTCTTCCGTCAGGGCTCCGGCTCCGACCTCGATGAACCGGAAGCGGCTCATGATCTCGTAAAAATGTTCCTGCATCTGGGTTCTCAAGAGTTCCATCGAGACGGGAACCGCCGCGATGCCGGTGCAGCCGAACTGGTCGAGATTGTTCTCTGTTTCCTTCGCGAAGGCAAAGCCGTTTTGGAGGACGACCGTCCCGCCCGCATATAAAGCGGCCCGGCTGACGCGAAGCGCGAACGAATGATGAAGCGGCAGAGGCATCAGCACGATGTCCTCCGGTCGGATTCCGACGCCGCGCATGGTGTTCTTCAGGATATTCATCACCGCCCTGAAGCTCAGCATCACGCCCTTCGGCTTTCCGGTCGTTCCGGTCGTGAACAGGATTTCCGCGACCGCTTCCCCTTCCGGCTCCTCAAATTCCGGAAATGCCGTCATCTCCTCCGCACGGGCGAAAAAGTCCTTCTGCGAAAGGACCTTCATCCCGTCCGGCACAGCCTGCTGCTTCATCGTCGTCAGAAACAGCGACGCTTCGGCGTCTTCATAGATACTGACGGCATTTTCCCAGGTACCGGCTTTATCCGTAAAGACCGCGATGCCGCCCAGGTACTGGACGCCCATATAGAGGACGAAGGTCGACGGCTTTGAAACCGCGGTAAACAGCACGCGGTCTCCCCGGCCGATCCCGAGTTCCTTCAGAGCCGCGGCCGTCTGCCTGATCTTAAGAGAAAGATCTCCGTAGGTCAGCTGCTCTTTCCGGAACGCGACCGCCGTCTTAGACGGAATCTGCTCGCCGTATCCGAGCAGCTTTTCAACCAATGTTGTGCACATAATCAGAACCCTCCGTAAACAAATGCGCCTGCGTCATAGGCCTGTCCGTAGATACCGAAGATCACGACCGACATCACAAGTGCGTAATACACAACCCAGCGCAGAACCAGCGGCCAGCGGTCGATCTTTTCCCTGACGCTTCCTTTTGAGGCCGCTATGTCCACGATCCAGACAACCAGCAGTCCGCAGGCGACAACCGCCGCGTTCTTTTTGTCCAGTCCGTATTGAAAGAGACTCCCGTCCGTCAGGATGTGAAAGCGCGCCTCCCGGAACATCTGAATGAGAATCAGGAATACCGAGCGGCCGGCCCCGCAGGCCGTGATCATGCGCCCGACCGCAAAGAAGACGAACGTGCGGATCATCTGGAACAGCCGGTAGCCGAAGCTTCCCGTATTCAGATGCAGTTTGCCCGGAACCGCTTTCAGTTCTTTGGCAAATGCCGTCTCAATGATAATCAGGATCCCCCAGTAGAAGCCCCAGAGCAGGTAATCCTTTCCGGTGCCGTGCCACAGTCCGGTCAGGATCCACACAATCATCAGCGGCACCGCTGCGGAGAGGATCTTCGCCGCGTTATTGCCGCGTTTTTTCCGCACCTTGCCGGTCCATTTCATAAAGCGGGGATTCATCGCGATCGGCATGTACACATAGTCCTTGAACCAGGTGCCGAGCGTGATATGCCAGCGCCTCCAGAACTCCGCCGCGCTCTTCGCGAAGAACGGCTGCCTGAAGTTCTCGTCGAGCGTGACGCCCATCGTCTCAGCCGCGCCGAGGACGATGTCCATACAGCCGGAGAAATCCATGTAGATCGCGGCCACGTTGCCGATGACGGCCAGCACCATTTCCACGCCCGCGTAAGAGAAGACGTCCGAGAAGATCGCGGTGGTGACCGGGGTGATCCGGTCGGCGATCACCATTTTCTTCAGGAACCCGTAAAACATCCTCTGCATGCCGTGGCAGACGCGCTCGTAGGAAAATGAAGGGAGTTCCCTGAGCTGTTTCATCAGCTTGTCGTAGCGGCTGATCGGGCCTTCCACGATCGCCGGGAAGAAAGACATCGCGGTAAGCAGCGTCAGATAGTTGTGCTCAACTTTGGCCTTTCTCCAGTAGACGTCCGCCAGATACCCGATCGCGGAAAACGTGAAATAGGACAGCCCCAGCGGAACCATGATCTTCCTGAACGAGAGTTCCCTGATGCGCGCAACTTCTTCAAAGTGAAGCAGGCGGCCGAGCTTGACATAGAGAAGCGTGCCGAGGATCACGGCGATCCCCGCGATCAGGCAGATGCGCGTCTTCTTCTTATAAGATTGGAGGAGGGGCACCTGTTCTTTCTTCGTCAGTCCTTCGGCCTCTTTTTCATAGGAAGCATAGATGGCCTCCATGCGCCGCGTAAGGAAATAGACGACGACAGAGAACACGATGAGCACGCTCATGCAGTTGAGTCCGCCGGCATATTTATAAAAATAGAAATTGCCCGCCAATATCACAATCTGCCTGGGAAGCGGTCTCGGCATCAGGAGATAGATAAGCAGGAACAAAATAAAGAAAACAAAAAAGAATAAACTGTTATAGGTCATGACTGGCAACTGATCAACCCTCTCATTTCTTAAAGGATCCCCCCAGTCCTCTTACAAAAGGACATAATTTGGAGTATTATAGCACAGTTCAGGAAGGGATGCTATTGGTTATTGACCTTGAAAATCCGCGGGTGGTATAGTTAGCAGGTATGACGAACTGCACGAAGTAAGAAAGGATTCTATGTTTCAGAAGTATACAGACAAGCTCAAACCGCAGGCAATGTGGCAGCATTTTAAAAAGAGTATCCGCACGCCGCTCGGCATCCTGTACACGGTCATTTTCGGAGTTTTAGGGCTCTATCTTCTCAGCAGATGGCGCGAGTACGGGCGCGGCACCAACGACGGCTCCAGCTTCTATATGTACCTGTTCCTCCTGACCGTCGCCCTCGGCGTCCTGACGTACGTCCGCTTCATGGCCGTCGTCACACCGGAGAAAAAGAAGTGCATCACGATCCCGGGAGCGGTCATCTCGTCACTGTTTTTCGGAACCTTATGGTACTATACCGTTGAGATCATCGTGAACAGCAAATGGCGCAAGATCTCCGCCGAACACGTCCGGATGAGCATCGCCATCTGCGTCGCGGTCTTTTTCTTCCTGTTTTTCCTCTTTCACTCACTGAAAGCGGCGGTCGGCATCGGAAGCCTGTTTTATCTGATCTTCGCGCTGGCCGAGTACTACACGATCGAATTCCGCGGCATCCCGGTGATGTTCTACGACCTGCTCGATATCGGCGCGGCGGCGGAAGTCGCGGGCGGTTATGATTTTGACATCACGAAGCAGATCGTCATCATGGTCTACCTGCTGCTGTTCTGCTTCATGAATATCCAGATGCAGTCGGACAGGACGCCCGGCATATCGCTGCGCTCAAAGATCGTGACGCGCGTGCTCGCCGTCGTGCTCGCGTGCAGCGTGGTCTTCTTTATCGGACATTCGAAAGCGTTCAGCAAGTCCGTCGGCCGTGTGGGCACCCCGAAGCGGGATTTCTATAACGTCGGATCCCAGCTCTGCTTCATCCAGACGATCAAGAACGCCCAGATCGAGCCGCCGGAAGGGTATTCCGTGTCCGAACTCGCCGGGACGGCGCAGCCTTTCATCGAGCTCGCCGCTAAGGAGACCGGAATCGAAGACGTCTCCGACCGGCCGAATATCATCGCGATCATGGACGAGTCGTTTGCCGATGTGGATATCTTCGGGGACAAGGGGCTCGCGGAGGAAGTGATGCCGAACATCCTCGCTCTCTCCGAAAATACGGTCAAGGGCAAGGTCATGGTTTCCACCTACGGAGGCGGCACCGGCCGGAGCGAGTTCGAGTTCAACACGGGCTCGTCGATGCATCTGTTTGCCGCCAATGCCTCTCCCTACGCGATGTTCGGTCAGAGACTGAACTACGCGCTGGCCTCTCAGATGAAGGCCGAGGGCTATCACACGATCGCGATCCACCCGTTCTCGCGGACGAACTATAACCGCCAGCGGACCTATGCCGCGATGGGATTTGACGAATTCCTCGCCAAGGAATCCTTCAAGGGCGCCGAGACACTGCGCAACTACGTCTCGGACAAGGCGACGTTCGAACGGATCTGCGAGCTCACGGAAGAGACCGAGGAACCGCTCTTCACGTTCTGCGTGACGATGCAGAACCACGGCGGCTACAAAAACAAGAAGTTTGTGCCCACCTATGAGTACCCGGATTTCCCGCACGCCTCACAGTTCCTGTCGCTGATACAGGCCACGGACGAGGCGGTCGGGGAGATGATCGACTATTTCGGGAAGAGCAGCGAGAAAACGATCATCGTGTTCTTCGGAGACCATTTCCCGGGTCTGGCCGATTCATTTTACAAGGACCTGAACGGCATCACCAAGGACAACGCGGACTTCGAGACGCGGCAGCTGTATTATCAGACGCCGTTCTTCATCTGGGCCAATTACGACATTCCGGAAGAAGAAAACGTCCTGACGTCCCTCAACTACCTCGGCATGCAGACGGTGGAACTGGCCGGTGTCCGCAAGACGCCTTTCCAGCTGTACCTCGAGGATCTGAAGACGCAGATTCCCGCTTTCTCAGGCTACGCCTGGTGCGATACGGACGGGAAGCTGCATGAGCACGACACGGATGAGACCGTGAGCAAGCTCCTGAACACCTACGACGCGTTCGAGTACAATCTCATCATCGACAAAAAAAATAAGCTCACGGAGTTTTTCAAACTCCCGTGAGCCTTCGGAAAGAGGAGACAGACAGGTCTGTCACCTCTTTTTTTTGAGCCAGTTTTCCGCCGCGGTGCAGACCGTGCGGAGGCACTCAGGATCAAACGGGCTGACAAGCCCGGCCGTTTTCAGCAGATCCGTAAAAACTTCCGAGCCGCCCTGCCTGGTGTACGTCATATAGGTCTCCCACGCCTTCGGCAGGTCTTCCTGGATCATCGCCCAGAATTCCAGCGACACGGTCTGCGCGAGGCAATAATCGATGTAATAGAAAGGAAAACTGTAGATATGGTGCTGTCTCTGCCAGCCCTCTCCTTCCGCGTAGAACGGGATCTCGCCGTCGAGACGCACCCACGGCATATAGATGCCGAGCAGTTCTTTCCAGACCGCGTGCCGCTCGGCCGGCTTCATCTCCGGCTTCTCGTAGACAATGTGCTGGAAATGATCCACCATCGTTCCGTACGGAATAAAGGTCAGGGCCGCTGCCAGATGGCTGTAGAGGAACTTTTCCGTATCCGGCCCGAAGAAGGACTCCGCAAAGGGCCAGGCAAAGAATTCCATCGACATCGAGTGCACCTCGCACGCTTCCATGCTCGGCCATACGGTGGAAAGCGGAATCCGGTCCTCGTTAATATACTCGGCAAATGCATGGCCCGCTTCGTGCGTGACGACTTCCACGTCTCCCTGCGTCCCGTTGAAATTCGAGAAAATGAAGGGAACGCCGTAGTCCGGCAGGCCCGTGCAGTAACCGCCGCCTTCCTTGCCCTCTGTGGACAGCACGTCCAGGAGCTCCATTTCCCGCATTTTCCTGAAAAAAGCTCCCGTCTCCGGAGAGAGCGCGTCATAGAACGCCTGAGCCGCCTCAAGGATCGCCCCGGCGTCTCCGGCCGGCTTCGGATTGCCGTCGCGGAATTCCAGCGCCATATCCGAGAAGCTGAGCGGGTAGGCCATGCCGTTCCGCTCGGCAAAGGTGCGGCGCACTTCCGCCGCCACCGGCACCAGATACGTCCGGACGGCCTCACGGAACTTCGCGACGTCTTTTTTGTCATAGCAGTTCCGGGTCATGCGGTAATACCCAAGCTCCGTATAGCCGTCATATCCGAGCTTCCTGCCCATCTGATCGCGCAGGTGCACCAGCTCGTCGTACAATTTGTCGAGCTGCTCCTGGTTGTCCTTGTACCACTGTCCCTCGGCCTTCCAGGCGGCCAGGCGTCTTTCGTCGTCGGCGTCATTTTTAAACGGCGTCATCTGCGAGAGCGTATACGTGCCGCCCTCAAAAGGAATCTGGGCCGATGCCAGCAGCTTCTCGTATTCCTGGACCAGGTCATTTTCCTTCTGCAGTTCCGGGATGATCTCCGGAGAGAAGCTCTTTTCTTCCAGTTCCGCGTTGATCAGGAAGACCTTGCCGAATTCGTTCTCAAAGTCCGCCCGGAACGGGGACTGAAGGAGCGCGTGCAGCCACTGCTGTGAATATTCCTGCAGCTCCGGCGTCAGCGCATTCCAGAATTTCACTTCCGCGTCATAGAACGCATCTCTCGTATCAATCGAATGACGGATACTGGCCAGGGTCGAAAGCGTATAAATATGGCGGTCTTCCCGGTCGTACTCAAGAAAAATGCGGCGGGCCTCCTCATAGCTTTTCGCTTCGCAAAGCGCCTCCGTCCTCTTCCTGATCTGCTCCTTCAGCATATCCGGGTCCGGCCTTTTATACGGCATTTCCTTAAACTTCATGTTGTCGGTTCCTCCTTGTCTGTATGCGGACGGGCGCGTCCGCTGCTGTCTCAATTTATAACACATCGTGACGGATGAGTCGATGCCTTTTGGACATATACGGCGAGATAGCGCGAATGCGTTGACACACTGTGATGCAAAATCCTATAATAAGTAGTAATTTCCGGTGCGGAAGATACGCGCCGGAGCAGCAGCTCTGTTCCATCTTACAGCAGCTCTGTCATAACAAAAGGAGGTACACTCATGATCAGAAGAAGAAACCGCTACCTGGCCGTGCTCCTTACGGCCGCCATGACCGCAGGGCTTATGACCTGCAGTGCATTTGCAGAAAGC
>CACXFK010000135.1 GCA_902766945.1 uncultured Lachnospiraceae bacterium
CATCAGCCCTGGCTGATCGCGTCTGTCGGACATGCAGCTGCGCATGTTCCGCAGTCAACGCACTCGTCTGCATTGATCTCGTAATGAGAATCGCCCTCGGAGATCGCGCCGACCGGGCACTCGCCTGCACAGGTTCCGCAGCTCACACAATCATCAGAAATCACATATGCCATGATGTATACCTCCATTTGCAAAATCAGAATTTTCTGTGTCTTCATTCTAATGCCGTTTCTATCGGTTATTCAAGTTTAATTTTTGTTCGTATAGAAACAGGTTTCCGGCGGAAAAACGGGCTTTTCTGCATTTGCCCGGCAAAGCGTGAACGGAGATCCGTTTCCGGGAGATTGGAGCGGACTGCATCTTGCGTTTTGACGGGAGCTTTCGTATAATGAAATCCGTATCATTCGGGGGAGGATCCTCCTGCCCCGTCAGTTTTTAGGAGGAGGTTATCGAAAATGGCACAGATTTCCAAAGATATGACAATCGGTCAGATCCTCGGCGTCGACCCGGATGTCGCACCGGTTCTTATGAGCATGGGCATGCACTGCCTCGGCTGCCCGGCTTCCCAGGGTGAATCCCTCGAGGAGGCGGCGATGGTGCACGGACTTGACGCGGGTCTTGTTGAAAAGGCCGTGAATGAATTCCTCGCAAACAAGTAATAAACTAAGCAGGGAAACATTTTCTCTCAAAGAAAAAAAGGGGCCGGACCCCTTTTTTCTTTTGCGTTATTTGACTGTTACCTTGCACTTCGCTTTAATCTTTTTGCGTTATTTGACCGTTACCTTGCACTTCGCTTTAAGCTTCTTGCCGCTCGGCGTTGTCACGGTGCAGGAGATCGTGCATTTCCCCTTGCCGACCGCGGTGACGACACCTTCTGCGGAAACAAGGGCCACGCGGCCGTTGTTGGAATACCAGCTGAGCATGGTGTAAGTCGAGCCGGCCGGCTTCAGCTTCACCTTCAGCTTGTACGTCTTCTTTTTCTTCAGCTTCAGCGTCAGCTTCTTCTTCTGGAAGGACGCTTTCTTCGCTTTGACCTCCGGCACCTTAATTGTACAGACGGCCTTGTACTTGCCGTCAACGGTTGCCGAAATCCGGCAGGTACCGCCGCCTTTCGCGGTCACGACGCCTTTCGAACTCACCTCAGCCACATTTCCGTTTGTGGACCACCAGGAAAGCGACTTGTAGGAAGCGCCGGACGGTTTTAATTTCAGAACCAGCGTCTTCTTCTGCCCCGGCTTCATCTTCACGGTCTTCTTGCTGAAGGATGCGCCCTTTACCGCAAGCGGTTTGTCGTGCGCCTGCACTCTGAGATCTCCATCAGGCATGTAGAACGACACCGTCTTTGAAGAAGATGCATTGCCCGAGGAGCCGTTCGTGAATTTCACGTTCCGGCTGAACTCCCAGTAATCAAAAGCGCGTCCCTCATATGCTTTGTCCGCCTTCAGCGTGATCTTTGCGCCGATCTTTTTGCTTACAGGGCTGACAGCCTCGGTATCCTGAAGATTCAGGACTGTAAGATTCCGCTTCTTGCTCTTTACGATAATCTTGCACTGGTCGGAACTGCCGTTTTCATGAGCGTACTCATGGACCGCGATCGTCACTTCGGCGTCCTTCGTACCCGGATCAAAATCCTTATCCACCGTCACGACGCCATTCTGGTCGACGTTGATGGCATCAGAGCCGCCAGACCAGAATAAGCGCTTGTTCAGCAGGATTTTCGGATATTTCAATCCGAGCGTCAAAGACTGTCCGGGCTTCATCGTCACCTGGTGCTGCGTCAATGCGATCACGGATACCCCGGATTTGGCCGTATACTGGGCATAAAACGTCATATTGCCTTTAGGTGTAACAGCCCCCGGAGAATTGACAGGCTTATTGCCCGCTTTGTCGTAGCTCCAGTACTTAAGATCCGCGCTTCTCGGAGCCGAGCGCATCGCGCGCTCCCGCTGTTCAAGAACAGGCTCGCCCTTCGCCACGCGCATGGTCACCTTCGAAACGCCTTTTGCCACATCACTTCCGGGATAAATCTCTTCGCCGTTAAAATCGAACGTGACCTTATACGTGTTGGCGTCCGTTGCCTTGACCCATTTTGCATAGTAGTTGCTGACTGCAGGGATGCTTCCCGCATGATCGGAAAAAGCCTTTTTTGTAAGACCCTTGTCCTTATACCAGCCTGCAATCACGTAACCGTCCCGCTGAAGGCCGGGACCCTTTTTCAAAACCTTGGAAGTCGGGGACAGATACTGCCACAATTCCGCCATTCCAAGTACGTTCATGTCGATACTATGTCTCGTCATTGCGCCTGAATCCAACTCGATTTCCGAGCCATATGTCCACAGATCCCCGAGATTATCACCTTTTTCGGGATCCACAAAATGACCTCCGTTCGCATGGAACTTGAGCGTAAACCCCATGGCGGACACAGACGCGGGCACTGCCAGCACCAGCATCATCGCTGCGATCAGCAGCCTTAAAAATGTCACTGATTTTTTCATGGTGTCTCCTTCCTTGATCGTACAGTGATTATGCTGGTCTGATTATAACACACTTCATTGGTTCCTGTTATAAAGTTCCATTCCGTTTATCTGCGAAGCTCTCCATTGTACACGGCCGTATCCAGCACTTTTCTGGTCTCCTCACTGTACACAACGATGTTGAAGCCATTCCAGTTCTTCGCATACTCCGTATTTCCGATCTTGATCGAACACTGCGCGCCCGCGTCATACCCGCCGGACACGATACTGAAATTCTGCAGCTTATCCCGGGTGCTTCCGGAATACTTCAGCAGCTCATGTCCCGCGCACTCCACGGTGTTATAGTCACTGATTGCCGCATAATACCCGTCGTACTTTTCAGCGTTCAGCTTCAGTCCCAGCCGCGAGAAAGCAGCCTTCACGTCCTCATTGACGTATTGCGTCATATCATTTCGAACGCCAATTAAAACGGTATACCGTTCCTGATCGATCGCTTTTATATACGCATCCAGATCCGTTATATATTTCAGCTCGCAGTCTGACCGGATTCTCCGGTAAAATGCATCCGTATCAGCCCACTGTTCACCGTATTCACCGCCTCCAATTCCGTACTTTTCCCTGAGAACGTCAGACAGATACACCGAAAGCTTCTCTGCTCCCCAGATATTGCTGTGCCCGTTATCGTGCATATCTTCCGCGAAGATAAACCCGCATGCATCAAAAAACTCTTTCGTATTGAAGTCGATAAAATCGATGTTGTGTTCGGCCGCATATCCGGCTGTATAATTGTGCTTCCTGATACTCCACACATTTGCAGGCGTCTTTACAAGCACGAGCCGAATCTGTTTTTCATCACACAGTTTTCGGATTTGATCAAGGTACTCAATCATCAGCGGATCCGGGTCCTCACATTCCGTTGTATCGAAATCCGCATAAGGCTGATAGTCAGGATTCACACCGATACCCTTTTTGTTCAGCGCCGAAAATCCTTTCAGTTCAAAATGATCTTCCAATTGACTGAACGTAAAATCCTGCTCCGTCAGGTTTGTCCACCGTGTATGAAACCGGATATTCTTAAAAAGGTAACTGTTAAAGGTCTGAAGCTCATCATGATCACAGATCGCTTTGATTGCTTCATACTTAACCGGCGACCATCTCATCGCATCCATGGCCATACGCGTGCACGACTCCGCCGTGTTCAGCGCCTCCACATGATTGTACTCAAACAACATGTAGGTATCCAAAATGACGGCTTTCGGCTTCTGATATTTTAATGCTTCCTTTAACCAGTAGTACGAGACAAGAAGGCTCTGCTGCTCGCAGCCCAGATTATAGCTTCTGATCCCGGCGTGATTGTATATTTCCTGCGGGTTAAACCCCGATGCCGCATGGCTGCTTCCCAAAAACAATACGTCAACAGAATCCTTTTTCATCTGATAGAAGCCTTTATATGTAGAGGTCGTAGACCACGCCTCATCATAATACTTCTTTGGCGTCAGAATGTAGTTGATGACGACGATCAGAAAAGAAAGGATCAGAAAAAAAGCCAATGCTCTCACGATAAACAGGCATTTTTCAGACATTAAAATCCCCCGTAAATAAAATCCTGAGCATTAAACCCATATCCGTAAGTTCCAAATACCATGATGCCTATGATGGCGGTCATATAAATCCCCCAGCGGATCACCAGCCTTTGAGACATGATCATATTGCTGACGGATCTTCCTTCCTCATGCGCTTTTCCGACCCTCCTAAGGAGAAGGACCGAGAGCATCAAAACGGCGATCTCCTTCCACCCCAGCCCGAGGTTGAAGATCTGATCATTGAACAGGACCCATGGATTGCACTCGGTAAACATATGCTTGATCATCCTGGTTCCAAGCCACAGCGTATCCGCCCTGAAGATGATCCATGCCCAATTGACGAGCAAAAAGGTTCCCGCCTGCTTCAACAGGCGTTTCTTGCCTGATTTTTCAGAGACATGAAAAGCCTTATAGATTCTCTCTCTGAACCGGTATGTAAAATCTCCTGCGATTTGGTAAAAAGCATGCATGCCTCCCCATACGAGATACTTATAGCCTGCGCCGTGCCAGATTCCGCTTACAAGGAAGGTAATGACCAGAAACAGATATTTACGGAACGTTCCTTTGCGGTTTCCTCCCAGAGGGATATACACATAATCTCTGAGCCAGCTGCTCAGCGACAGATGCCACCGCCTCCAGAAATCCTTTATTGAAACGGCAAAATACGGACGGGCAAAGTTGTCCGCGATATCGATCCCGAACAATTTCGCCACCCCTTGCGCCAAGGTCGTGCAGGCCAGAAAGTCAGCATATAACTGGATGCTGTACAGAAATGACGCGGCCCAGATATAGATCCCTGAATATGCCGGATAGTTTTCAAAAACGGCATCTACGATCACGCCCGCTTTGTCCGCGATCATCAGCTTCAGGAAGAACCCCCAGATCACATAGCAGAATCCCTTTACGATATTGTTTTCATCGAACCTGTGTCCTGTAATCAGCTGGTTCTGCAGCTGCCCGTAACGCGGTATCGGCCCCTGGATCAACTGGGGGAAAAAGCTTGCAAACAGAGCAAACTTCGCGATATTTCTTTCCGGAAGTATTTTCCCTTTATATACATCCGCGAGATAGGATACGAGCTGCAGCGTATAGAAGGATATGCCAAGCGGAACGATCCAATTGATCGGGTCCCTTTTTACCGTTATTTCCAACAGGAAGTTCAGATTCTTAACCAGAAACCACGGTATGAGGGTTGCCAGGATCGAGAGAAACAGAACGGTCTTTTTTGCTTTTCCTTCCAAAGAAGGAATCATGATGCCCCCGATAAAGGAAATGGCGATCGTGATGCCGAGAACCCACCAGCCGGAAGTATAAAACAGCAAATAGAAGCCGATATTGCCGGCCAGCAGCGCCGCCCACCTGATTTTCAGCGGAAGTATGTAGTACGCAATCAGCACGGCAAGTACGAAGAGATAATAATTAAGAGTTATATATGTCATAGTTTTCTACCCATACCAATCATCGGGACTTTGGCAGAAAAAAAGCTGTCCTTCCGGACCGCTTCATTTTTCCGGCATGTCACGTGCGCCTGACTGCTCTTCTGCCCTCACCCAAAACAGCCTCCGTATAAGACAGCCTCATAGTAGTTCAATTGTCTTTGCCTATTATATTTGCATCATACTTGTTAATCAAGTGATTTACATCAGGCATGTCCGGTTTTCTCTCCCTTTTTCCTCAAACTGTGATGTTGATATGATGCAAAGATGGTTTTTGCGTGATATTATTGTGATGTAAAAATGGCATTTCTTTCTTCACATTTTTCCAGGAAGCACAGGCATCACAGTATACATCACGGAGGACAGCATGGGCGGGACGAAAAAGCGCACCTTGGCAGCCGGAAACACGATGGGCATCTCTTTCTGTTTCCTGCTGTTTCTGATTTGCTGCGTTTTCTTTATAAACGTCACAGCGGAAGCAGCCGGGACAAAGACTGCCGCACTTACGGGCAATGCAGCCGGTCTTGAAGTACACTTTATTAATGTCGGCCAGGGGGACAGCACGCTCATCAAATGCGATGGCGAAGCGATGCTGATCGACGCGGGCGATATGTCAAAGGGATCAGCTGTGAGACGCTATCTGCGGAAGAATAAAGTGAAAAAATAGAAATATGTTCTGGCCACGCACCCGGATGACGATCATATCGGCGGCATACCGGTTGTTTTGAGAAAGTTTCCGATCGGAACCTTCATCATGCCAAAATATGCGGTCGACACGGAAGCCTATAAAAAGCTCATGGACGCTGCAAAGGAAAGACATGTCAGGATCACGCGTCCCGTATCCGGAAAGACATTTGCGCTTGGCGGCGCAAAGTTTCAGATCGTCTCCGTAAACAGGTGGTTCGGCGGGAAGCCGAATAACTGGTCGATCGCAATACGGCTGAAGTATAAGCGCAGAAGTTTTCTGCTTGTCGGCGACATCCAGAGAGCGGCGCAAAATGCCATACTAAAGACAGGGTACACGCTCAAGTCCGAGGTGTATAAAGTGGCTCATCACGGAAGTTATACGGGAACTTCACCTGCTTTTATGAGTGCGGTTCATTCGAAATACGCCGTCATCAGCTGCGGAAAAAATAATGACTTCGGCCATCCCACCGGGGTTGTGCTGGATCAGCTCAGGGGACTTGGCATCCCGACATTCCGGACCGATCTGCAGGGACATATTGTGGTTCTTTCGGACGGAAAGCGCCTTACGTGGAACACGCAGCCGGAGACGTCCTTAAAATGCGGCGCTGCCGTTTCCTCTGTGCGAAAAGAATACGTAGTCAATAGCAGAGCCAAAGTGTTTCATCTTCCTGAATGCAAGTACGCAAAAACGGATTCCGCGAATACCTCGGCGCAGATGGTTTCCGGACGGTTCCTCTACAAGAAGGGATTTAAGGCCTGCAGGATTTGTCTGCACGGATAAATGGCGGAAGGAATATCTTATAAAAAACGCCCCGCAAGCTGCGGGGTGTTTTTTATACTGCAACAGATGCTTTTGCAGCAGATACTTTTGCGGCAGATGCTTTTGAAATGGAAAACCGCCGGGCGGCAGGCGTTTACAGCTGCCCGAACAGATGCCGGATCATATTCGGCCCTTCGCCGATGTCGATCCCGCTTGCAGCGGCCTCGCGCTCATTGTAATGCCAGCTTCTCGCCTCTTCCGCCGTACTGTCGTAGAGCAGGTACGGAACGGGGTCTGCGGTGTGCGTCCGCACGCGGATCGGCGTCGGATGGTCCGGCAGAACGAGCAGTCTGTACGGCTCTCCTGAGGCAGCCAGCGCGTCGCGCACGATGCGGATCACACGCTCGTCAAGGTATTCCACGGACTGCACCTTCTTTTCGACGGATCCCTGATGGCCCATCTCATCCGGTGCCTCCACATGAATGTACGCAAAGTCATACCCGTCCTTCAGGAGCGCATCGACCGCAGCCTGAGCCTTGCCTTCATAGTTGGTATGAAGACCGCCGGTCGCGCCCGGCACGGAGATCACCTTCATCTCACTGCCGACGCCGATTCCTTTCAGGAGGTCGACCGCGGAGATCATGACCCCCTTCTTGCCGAACTGCTTTTCAAACGGACTGAGCTGCGGCTTTGTGCCCGCGCCCCAGAACCAGAAGCAGTTGGCCGGATTGAGGCCCTTGCGCTTCCGCTCAAGGTTCATCGGATGATCCTTCAGGATCTCGTAGCTCTTCTTCATCATGCCGAGAAATGGCTCCGGCGGAAGGAATGGTCCGATCACCTGACCGAGATGGTCGTGCGGCTGGGACAGTTCCGTCACCTCGCCGCGGTCCCAGATCATGCAGTGGCGGTAGGACGTCCCTGCGTAGAACTGAAAGCGCGGATCCTGCATTTCCTTAAGTACGGCGTGAAGCAGGACCGTGGAGTCCTCCGTAGAGATCTCGGAGGAGCTGTGATCCAGGATGGTCTTCTGCTCAAACGGTTCGGCGTCATCCAGCGTGACGATATTGACGCGGAATGAGATGTCCGTGTCCTTCATCGGCACTCCGATCGAGAGCGCTTCAAGCGGGGATCTCCCGGAGTAATACCGGGCCGGGTCATAGCCAAGGACCGAGAGGTTGGCCGTATCCGATCCCGGCTTCATGCCCTTCGGGATCGTGTGCACGATGCCGATCTCGCCCTTTGAAGCGAGTTCATCCATCACCGGTGTGTGCGCATATTCAAGTGGTGTCCGGCCGCCAAGCGACTCGATCGGCTCATCCGCCATGCCGTCGCCAAGGACAAGTACGTATTTCATGCTGTTATGCTTCCTCTTCTTTCTTGCCGCGGCGGTACCAGCTGATCACGCCTTCCGCTGCGGTCAGGCATTTCTTGAATTCCTTTTCAGGCATCACGCCTGTGATAAAGCCGATCTCGCCCTCTGCTCCGGGCAGCTTCGTGACATGTGAAACCGGTCCGAACGCAGCCTCGGCCTCTTTCTCGCCGCCTTTCATGCGGACAAAGAAGGGTCTCGGCACTTCATCGACCGGGAGAAGGGTCAGATTTTCCGTACTGTATTCCGTCCGGATCGTCGTACCGGCGCTCTTAACGCAGTCGATCACGTCGCCGCAGACCGCGCTTGCGGTCGGAAGCGAGCCGGCGCCGCTGCCGTAATACATCGTCGTGCCGACGGCATTTCCCTTGACCATGACGGCATTCATGACACCGTCTACCGCGGTCAGCGGATTTTCCTTACCGATCATCATCGGTGCGACCAGAGCCCAGATGCCGTTCTCTTCGCGCCGGCTCGTCGCCAGAAGCTTGATGCGGCAGCCAAGGGCCTTTGCGTAATCAATGTCGGTCCTGTCAACCTTTGTGATGCCTTCGGTCGGAACACCGTTCCAGCCGATGTGCTTTCCGTAAGCCAGGGAGGAAAGAATCGCGATCTTGCGGCAGGCGTCCCAGCCTTCCACGTCCGCTTCCGGATGCAGCTCGGCATAGCCCTTCTGCTGCGCTTCTTTCAGCGCGACGTCAAATTCTTTCTCCTCCTCGGCCATGCTGGTCAGGATGTAGTTGGTCGTGCCGTTCAGGATGCCCGTCACTTCCTCGATTTCTTCCGCGGTAAGGGAGGTATTGAGGACCCGGATGATCGGGATCCCGCCGCCGCAGCTCGCCTCAAAGAGGTAGTTGACGGAGTGCGCTTTTGCGATCTCACGAAGTTCGACGCCGTGTTCGGCCACCAGTTCCTTGTTTGAGGTGCAGACGCTTTTGCCTGCCTCAAGGAGCTGCTTCGTGAACGGATAGGAAGGCTTCAGACCGCCCATCGTTTCAACAACCACGGAAATCTCCGGATCATTCAGGATGTCCTCAAAATTATGTGTCAGGATGTTCTCCGCCGGATCACCCGGGAAGTCCCTCAGATCCAGCACGCGTTTTACGCTGACTTTCTCCCCGACACGCCGGGTGATTGCTTCTTCATTCATCGTCAGAGTCTTGAAAACACCTGCTCCGACGGTACCATATCCCATGATTGCGATCTGCGCCATATTCCCTGCTCCTCTTTACAGCCGGCATGTTCATGCCGGAGTGTTTCATCGTTACCTTGTGCCCGTCTTGTCTGTCGTATCCGTATTTCCAAGCGCCGTCCACTTCAGATAGGCGTTGATAAAAGGATCAATCCCTCCGTCGAGCACCTTCTGGGCATTCGGGATCTCTTCATTTGTCCGGAGGTCCTTGATCAGCTGATAGGGCTGCAGGAAATACGACCGGATCTGGTTGCCCCACGCGATCTCCGTCACTTTGCCGCGGATGTCGTCGAGCTTCTCGGCATTTGCCTCTTTCTTAAGCATGTACAGCTTGATCTTCAGTTCCTGGAACGCCTTGTCCTTGTTCTGGAACTGGGACCGCTCGTTCTGGCATGTCACGACGATGCCTGTCGGGAAATGCGTGATGCGGATCGCGGAAGACGTCTTGTTGATGTGCTGTCCGCCTGCTCCGGAGGAACGATAGGTATCCACGCGGATGTCCTTCGGATCGATCTCGATATCAAGGTCCTCCTCGATATCGGGCATCACTTCGCAGGCTGAAAATGAAGTCTGCCGCTTGCCGTTGGCGTTAAACGGAGAGATGCGCACAAGCCTGTGCACGCCGTGCTCGGACTTCAGGAGTCCGTACGCGTTCTCGCCGTTTACCTGGAACGTCACGGACTTGAGGCCCGCTTCGTCGCCTTCCAGGATATCCAGGACTTCGATCTGGAAATGGTGCGCTTCCGCCCACCTCGTGTACATCCTGTACAGCATGCCCGTCCAGTCCATCGCTTCCGTGCCGCCGGTTCCGGCGTGCAGCGTCACGATCGCATTGCAGCGGTCGTACTCCCCGGACAGGAGCGTCTTCATGCGGATCGACTCAAATCTCTCCTTGAAGCTCTCGAACATGCTCCGGATCTCCGGCACCATATCCGGATCCGGTTCCTCGTCCGTCATCGCGATCATATCGCGGATGTCGTCCCGGTCCGAGATGAGCTGCTGATAGCCGCTCACATCCTCTTTCAAGGCTGCCAGCGTCTTCATCTTTTTCTGTGCTTCTTCAGGCGCGTCCCAAAGAGACGGGTCCTCCATTTCCCTGTTTAATTCCTCGATGCGTTTCTCTTTGACAGCGAGGTCAAAGTGAATCCCTCATTTCAACGAGTGGTTCATCATAGGAATTCAGTTCCAGTCTGATCGGATCTAATTCGAC
>CACXFK010000136.1 GCA_902766945.1 uncultured Lachnospiraceae bacterium
AAAAAAGGAAGCGCTCTCTGACCAAAATGATCCGGCATCTGGTTCTGTTCGTTGCCCTGACCATCTTTGGCGTGTCCACGTTCCTGAACTGGAAATTCATGAATGCCGAGGGCCTGACGCTGTATACGATGAACGCGGATACCCTTGTGGCATCCATGTCCGCTCTCATGTCGACAACCGACGGCCTTGAGGCCTACAAAGAAGCGCTGATGGAAACCTACCGGTCTGTTCCCGAAGAGATCCGATCCGATCCCGGTTCTGACGCATATAAAGCTTATTTTGCGGGTTTCACGCATTCGAATTTTTACAATCAGTTTCTGAATCGTCTGGAAAGTCTTTCCAGGAACACCAGGATGCAGGACCTGTTCCTGGCCGTACCGGACAGGGAAACCAGTTCCATGGTGTACCTGGCCGATTATTATGAGAACGATCTTTACCCTCAGCAGCTGCCCGGCTACTATGTGGATCTAAATGACTCCGAGCTTGCGGCTTTCAATGAAGAAGACGGAAAAGAGGTTTTTTTCGAAAGAAACAGAGCCGGAAGCCTCACCTATAACGTCCAGTGTCTGGCAATCAATGCAGACAACGGACAGACGATCTGCTACGCGGTTGTCGCGATGCCGCATATCATCGTCACGATCTCTTCCACCCTCTTCTTTGTCATATATGTGATTTTATGTGTGCTCGTGTTCTTCTTCGTCATGATTTTTGCAAAAAGGCGCATGAAAAAAAGGCTCGTCACGCCGGTTTCGGATATTTCCGCCGCCGCAGAGCGGTATGTTCAGGAGAAAAAGGGAAATACCGGCAAGCCCACTGACTGTTTCAGCAAACTGGACATTCACACAGGGGATGAGCTGGAAGAACTCAGCAGCATCCTCACGGAAATGGAACAGGATATTGCCGTATATGAAGAAGATCTGGCCCGCGCCGCTGAGGAAAAAGGACAGATTCACGCGGAAATGTCGCTGGCCACATCCATCCAGACCAAGATGCTGCCCGATCCGCACACAGTCTTTCCGGATCGCCGCGACTTCTCGATCGCCGCGACCATGTGTCCGGCCAAGGAAGTCGGAGGGGATTTCTACGACTGCTTCCTGATCGACGGGGATCACCTCGGACTTGTGATCGCGGACGTCTCCGGCAAAGGATTCCCTGCCGCCCTCCTCATGATGGCGGCCAAGATCGTGATCAGCAATTTCGCGGCACTTGGTTTCCCGCCGGAGGAAGTGCTTGCAAAATCCAATGCCTGGCTCTGCAATTCAAACGCTACCGATATGTTCGTCACGGCGTGGTTCGGCATTCTCGATCTCGTCACCGGTGTCGTCACGGCCGCCAACGCCGGCCATGAATTTCCCGTTATCGGTTCGGCAGAAGGGCATTATGAACTGCTGCACGACGCGCACGGTCTCGTTCTCGGTGCCATGGAAGGCAGGACATACCGGCCGTACACATTGAAAATGGAGCCGGGCTCCACGCTCTATCTGTATACGGACGGAGTACCCGAAGCAACAAATGCGGAAAACGCGCTTTACGGAACCGGCCGCCTTGAGCAGGTTCTCAACCGCGCGGGGACTGCGGATCCCGAAACGCTCTGCGCCCGGGTCAGGGAAGACATCGATGCATTTGTCATGGACGCGCCGCAGTTCGACGATATGACCATGCTGTGTGTCCGGTATCACGGCCGGTGATCATCGGTTCAGGCTTCAGCTTCAGCTCCGGCCTTACCTTCGGCTCCGGCTTTACCTTCGGCTCCGGCCTTACCTTCGGCTCCGGCTTTGCCTTCCGCTTCGACCGTCCCGTCATCCTCGCCGCTCATAACCACATTGACATAGCTGTACGGGATCTCGATGCCGGCATCTATAAGTGCGCTTCTCACTCTGGAATTGATGTCGTCCTTTACCCGTTCGGAGGGATAGACCGGCTCAAAGTAGACTGTAACGCCAAGTTCAAGGGAACTGTCGTTAAAAGCGAAAAAATAAACCGGTGTGTACCCTCGCCCGGCCTGGCCCGCAATTGTGTAGGGACTCTCCTTGACGGCCTTGGAGATCACTTTCTTCGCCAGATTCAGATCCGTCTTATAGCTGACCTGGAAGCGGAAATGAACCGACCGGGTCGTAGTGTGGTAGCTCATGTTCTGAATCATCATCGCGTTCAGCTTACTGTTCGGGATCACCCTCTGGATCGTATCAATCGTCTGGATGACAACGTGGCGCACCGTGATGTCCTTGACGATGCCCGCCGTTCCGTCTTCCAGTTCAATCCGGTCTCCGATATCAAACGGCTTTGTCGCACTGATCATCATGCCGCAGATCATGTCCGCGAGCACCGGCTGCGCAGCAAGACCGGCAATCGCGCCGATGATGGTTGTGCCCTGAAAGATCACGCGCCCGAACGGCTGCGTGAGCGGAGAACTCATCACGACCCACTGCACCGCGATGAAGATCACGATGAACCGCAGAATCCGCTCGACAAATACGAGATTGATATTTTTTCTGCGTGCCAACACCTTCTTCAGCAGCTTCCTCTCGACTCTAAGCACCACAAGCAGCAGGGCGAGCGTCAAAACCGCGGTCGTTGCAAGCTGAAGCGACTGCAGTATATACGGATGTTCCTGAAGAAAGATTTCCATAGGTTCTGTCCTTTCTCTGTCTTACCGGAAAGTGTTTCCCGAAGCCGCATTATTTAAGTAAAGTGAATATGGACAACGGTCACTTCACTGTCGGTTCCGACCCGCATGGGCGGCCCGTAGTACCCGACTCCCGCCGTCACGATCGTATCGAGTCCGCCGACGTTTTTACAGCCATAGGCATTTTCGTTGAAAAACGGCACGATCAGGTTGCCCGGAAAGATCTGTCCCGCATGGGTATGGCCGCACAGAGCAAGATCCGCGCCGGCTTCTTTCAGGGCGGCAAATTCCACGGGCTCATGCTGAAGCACGATGACCGGTTTCGTCAGATCGGATCCTTCAAGCAGTTCGGCCGCGCTCTTTCTGAGGGCTGTTCCGTCTCCCGCCTTCTCCCCGTCCACGCGGCCGGCCACGAGGACAGCCCCGTCCGCGATTTCGGCGATCTCATCATATAAAACCCGAAAACCGCACAGGGAAAAGAACGATTCCATCTCAGACGTGCGGAACGCCTGTGAAATCGGGGAGATCGGAAATCCGCCGAAAAGCGTTTCCTCCACGTCGTGATTGCCGTATACGGCAAAGACCCCGTACTTTGACTTCATGCCCCTCAGGATCTCCGCATAGCGCTCCGGGTTCCTCAGCCCCTTATAGGAACTGGTAAAGATATCGCCGGCGATCAGCACGGCGTCCGGATCCTCGGCATTGACCTTCTCCACCATCCGCTCAATCATCCGGGGCGTCGAGTTCACGCTCATATGCAGGTCGGCAATCAGCACAATCTTCAGATCGCTTATGCCGCCGGCTGACTTTTCGATTGTGACGTCATATTCCGTCCTGACCGGCTGCTGCGCGT
This sequence comes from uncultured Lachnospiraceae bacterium, assembly GCA_902766945.1. Taxonomy (GTDB): domain Bacteria; phylum Bacillota; class Clostridia; order Lachnospirales; family Lachnospiraceae; genus Chordicoccus. The sequence goes on from CACXFK010000136.1 coordinate 3,480, forward strand.
GATACAGACCGAAGACAAAGATGATCAGGCCCGCGATCAGGCTGATCAGAGGGAACATGCGGCACGTCCCCGTTCTTCTCCTGTGCACGGCGGCGAAAACCGGCAGGGCGATCAGCGAAAGAACGATGAGAACCATGCTGTAGTAAATCAGGAAGCCCAGCCACAGATTGCCGGCTGCCTGCGCAAAGAATTTGAACGCACAGTCCGGGAGCATCGCGCCGAGGACCGGAAGCACACCCGGGACCAGAGTGAGTGCGGTCAGCAGCAAAATCACGGTTCTTCTTTTTCCGGTCCGGGCACTGCCTCTAAAAAGCATGCGGAGCGTCCCGCCCAGCACCAAAACGAGAAATACTCCGTAGAGCCCTATCGATAAAACCGGATGCATGTAATTTGCCTGATGTCCTTTCCGCGCTGTCCGGAGCGGCAGCCCGCCCGTACAGCATCTAAACGTAAACAGCAAAACAACGGAGCACGCGCTTCGCGGGTGCTCCGCCAGGAATTCGGGAACCGATCACCCTGTCGGTGAATTATTCGATCGTCAGAATATCAGAGAATCCCGTCACGTCGAAAATCTCTTTCACGTCATCGGATGCGTTTCTGACGATCATCTTTCCCTGCTTATTCATCGTTTTCTGGGCAGAGAGCAGAACACGGAGGCCCGCACTGGAGATATACTCAAGTTTTTCCAGATCAAAGATCAGCGTCTCGATCCCGCCAATCACAGATGCGAGTTCTCCTTCGAGAACCGGTGCGGTCGTCGTATCAAGCCGGCCCTCCAGAGCCACTGTGAGTTCTTTCTCATTTACCTTTTTTTCAATATTCAGCATTTGATGCATCTCCTTCTTTCATGATAGCTGCATGTCGCAATCTGTATATAGCTTATCACTTATTCTCAAATCTGTGAATAGAGCTTATCTCTTCATCTCAAACATGTGCCTTTAGCTTATCACTCTTTGTCCGACAAATGTCCAACAAATCGCCTCGAATCTTTGGTGTGCATCCGTAAGACCTGCGCCGCGGGTCAGATGTCCCCGCGTTCGGCAGGCGGGTTTCCTTTATACGTAATGCAAAGAAGCGTCATATCATCGAACTGAGGGGCGCTGCCGGCAAAGTCATCCGCGGCGCGGCGCACTACCCGCAGAATCTCTTCCGGATCATCGCCCGGGATCCGGTTCAGGACCTCCAGTACCCTGTCCGTTCCGAACAATTGATTGCGTTCATCGGCCGCTTCAGGCAGTCCGTCGGTATACAGGAACAGCACGGAACCGGGCTCCAGTGTAAATGTATATTCCTTGTACCGGATGCCCTCGTATCCTCCGATCACAAATCCATGCCGGTCCTTAAAGAGTTCATACGCGCCTCCCGGATGCCTGATAAACGGGTACTCGTGGCCGGCGTTGGCCGCCGTGATGACGCCCGTCTTCAGATCCAGCACGCCGAACCAGACCGTGACAAACATATCTTCCTTGTTATTCTGACAGATCTGTTCATTGACCGCTTCAAGAACGGCCTTCGGGCTGAGCCCGGCGAGCGCATAGTTCTTGAGCATGATCTTGGTCATCATCATAAAGAGCGCAGCCGGAACCCCTTTCCCGGATACGTCCGCGATCACCAGTCCGAGATGATCCTCGTCGATCAGGAAGAAATCATAGAAATCCCCTCCGACTTCTTTCGCGGGAACCATTCTCGCGTAAATATCGAATTCCTCTCTGTCGGGAAACGGCGGAAAGATGTTCGGCAGCATGTCGGTCTGGATGCGCGTAGCCAGTTCCAGCTCGGTCCCGATCCTCTCCTTCTCGGCCGAAATCCTGGCATTCTCCCTGATGTACTCTTTCAGACGGAGGTCCATATCCTCAAACGAATGCGCGAGCACCTCGATCTCATCACCGGTGTGCACATCCACGTGGAACGGCTTTTCATTTTTCAGATCCTCGACGAGTTCCCTCGTTGCGTCATTGAGCTTCACCACCGGCACGATAATATGTCTGCGGATGTTCCAGAAATAAACGGTCACCGCAGCCAGCATGATCAGCGTGATCGCGATCGCGATGTGCAGGAACATCGCGGCAAAAACCCTGCGCACATCGGAATAATCAATGTCCACGGCCGCAACCGCCACAACCTCGCCGCTCATATCGTAGATCGGCACCATGCCTACCCCGATCAGCCTGCCGTTTTCATGATACGTCGCGAAATGCTCCGGCAATTCGCGGTTATACACCTTAAGAAGATTTTCCTTCTCATTTTCCGAATATGCGGCCGTTTCAAAGGGAAGGAACGGGTCCTCCGGGTCGGAGTCCCACAGGTACATCAGCCGGTCCTCTTCAGGCACCACAACGTAAAGGCAGTCAATCTCGTCTCCGTAGATCGATCCGGTCGCCAGGAGAAACCATATATTCTGCCAGTAGGCGACCAGTTCCTTCAGCTCCTCATCGCGCTCATAGAGTGCGCGTGTCTCCGATTCCTCGTCCAGTTCCTCGTAATCACTGAAAATGTCTCTGCCGATCGCTTTGATCTCATCGCTCCTGTTCAGCAGCCTCCGGATTTTATTTCCGTTTATATTGACGGATGCAAGCCGCACAAAAGAAAACCCCATATCCCGGTAGACACGGGTATTCTGGAAATACAGCTGGATCCCGGCCGCAAGCGATGTGCCGAGCAGCATG
>CACXFK010000137.1 GCA_902766945.1 uncultured Lachnospiraceae bacterium
CCCGATGCAGACATAAGAACAGGACGCCGGTTGGCGTATCGCGCGGGTGAAAAAAGCCGGGCGGAATCACGCCGCGAAAGATGGAAAGGGGTAGAACAGATGAAACCAGTTGCAAGTTACGGGATCGTAAATGCCGACACAAGCGGGCCCGGTGCATTTTTGAGGGCAGCCAAGTGGTATTGGGATGAGCTGACGGATATGTTTGCGGCGGCAGGTTTTACATCGGTGATGATTCCGATGGTGCCGAACACGGAAAACGTATCCCGGAACGGAGCCCCGATCTGTACGGCGTCCGTAAAGACACGATTCGGATCGCCGGCCGGCTATCTCGCTTATCTAAACGATAAGGGGATTGAAAATGTCGAAGCGATCGGCGTTTCGGCGCAGAGCATGTACAACTCGCTTTTTGAAACCGGTCTTCCGATGGAGAAGTTTTTCGACGGCTTTTATGAGTACGCGATGGATGCAGCGGAAGCGCTCGCCGAACTGAAAGGCAGCATCCTGCTCGCCTCCCCGACACCGGGCGTCGGCTTCCTTGCGGATTATTTCGGAGAGGACAGGAAGAAGGAGGAGCAGTTCTTCGCGGAAGCCGCGGCGGCAATGAACCGGATCGGCGAAGCGGTCAGGGGATACGGCATACAGCTGGCCGTGCGGAATGAGTACTGGACGATGATGCGCGGAACAAAGATCGATCAGTTCCTCGAACTCCTTGATCCGGAAAAGGTCAGCTTCGCTCCGGATCCGGCGCATCTTTACATCGCCGGAGCTGATTATCTGGATTATTTCAAGCGCTATGCCGGTCAGGCGAAAGCGGTCTGCTTCACGGATACGAAGTTCACGGATGAGCAGGGCGCCTGGAAGACGATCTCTCCGGAGTTCCCGCAGGACGGCGCGGCCCAGAGAGTGTACTGGGATCTCGGATTCGGCGGCATGGATTTCGACGCCATTTACAAAATGCTGCTGGAGGCAGGGTTCGACGGACCGGTGCTGCTTGATTCCAAGTATTCGCTGGATATCCCGAAGGGCATCCTGAGAATGAGAACGTTCTGGAACAATCTTTTAAAGCGCAATGGCGGAAAGGAGGTTCGGTGATGGCTGAAAGAAATCTGAATTACACATACATGACCAATCTCTGGGGCAATATCAATTATAAACAGATCAACAATTTCGACGAGTGGTATATGGGCGATTTCGGAAATGCCTATTATTACCAGGACTGGGACAAGATCCTCCGGTATTTCGCCGGGGCCGGCTTCAAGGGAATTGAGATCATGGTTTTCTCGGTTCCGAGCATCCGGAACGCATTCGGGTCCATGACCGCCTTCAAGGAGTTTGCAAAGGAGCGCGGGATCGAGCGCATCACCGGCATGTTCTCCCACCACGTCGGATCCCAGGACAAGCGGAATCACGAAGCGATTTACGCATATGAGCAGCAGGCGATCGACGCGCTGGCGGAGTGCGGCGGCATCAACCTGATCGTGCAGCCGGCCGGGCAGTATTACGGAACGGGCCCGCTGGACGAGGAAGGCCTGAAAAATGTCGCCGAGTGCATGAACACCGTCGGCCGCATGTGCGCGGAGAAGGGACTCGCGGTTTCCATCCACAACGAGTTCTGGTGCGCGGTCAACAAGTATGATCACGAGAAGTTCCTGGAAATGACGGATCCCCGCTACGTGTTCTACTGCCTTGATACGGCTCAGGTGGCGATCATGGGAAAGGACATCCTCAATTTCTATGATACGTATCATGACCGCGTGCAGTATTTCCACATCAAGGACACGACGTACGTCAACGCACCGGATGAGAAGCGCTTCGGCGCCGGAGCGGAGTTTGACGAGAAGGGCGGCCGCTGGTTCTGGGAGCCGGGCGGAGGAGTACTGGATTTCCCGGGTCTCTGGAAACTGATGAAGAAGCATCATCATAAGGGCTGGATCGGGATTGAGTCGGATGGAACGCCGGAGCCGCTGGCGACAATCCTTCTGACAAAGAATTATATTGATACGGTCCTGGATCCGATTTACTGCTGACACTGTCGCTGCATGCAGACGCGGTGCCGCGGATCATATAGTAAGTGAATCATATTTTTATATAAAATGGAGGAAAGCATCATGATGGATACACAGTTCGCAAAGTTTTTACAGATCGGCATCATCGTTGAGAACGTTGAAGAGACCATTAAGCATTATGAAGAGTACGGGATCGGCCCGTGGAGGGTTGCTCCGTTTGATACAAAGGATCTCCCGGAGTTCACACTGAACGGCGAGAAGAAGCGCATGCATACGATTATGGCATTCTGCAACATCTGGGGATTCGAGCTTGAGCTGATCCAGCCGGTCAGCGACAGCCCGTACAAGACCTGGCTTGACGAGCACGGCCCGGGCATGCATCACATCGCGCTGATCACACGCGACAGCTTCGGCGAAGTGCTTGAGGAGCACAAGAAGCTGACCGGCCGCGATCCGTGGCTGTGGTGCAAGGAGCCGAATATCGGCATGGAGTTCGCATATCTTGACCTGCACAAGGAGCTCGGCCTCTTCCTTGAGGTTTACAATGAAGAGAAGCACGGCGGCATTCCCGCGAATTTCAAGCTTCCGGAAGAGGACTGAAGAAGGATCGATGCAAATGGCCCGGGAGGCAGGTGAAGAGGCCGCTTCCGGGCGGATCAGATGAGACAGAAGGAGGAGTTCAAAATGGAATATACGAAGTTTGACGGAATCGACAAGAAGGTCAGCAAGTTTTTCATGGGCACGTTCGGGATGTTCCCGGACAATATGGAGAAGCATTTCCAGACACTGGACGCAGCGTATGATCTGGGCATCACGGCGATCGATACCGCGAGGGCCTATGATTCCGAGCCGACCGTCGGCGCTTGGCTTGAGAGCCGCGGAAACCGTGAGAATATCGTGCTTCTTTCCAAGGGCTGCCATCCGGCGGACGACGTGGAGCGCGTGACTCCGGAAGCGATCGACGAGGATATGAAGCTCACGCTTGACGCGCTGAAGACCGATTATCTTGACATCTATCTGCTGCACAGAGACAATCCGTCTCTTCCGGTCGGCCCGATCGTGGAGAAGCTCAATGAGCATCAGGCGGCAGGCCGCATCAAGATCTTCGGCGGCTCCAACTGGACGCATACCCGTCTGGAAGAGGCAAATGAGTACGCGTATGCGCACAATCTGAGCCCGATGAGCGTTTCTTCCCCGAACTTCAGCCTTGCTGAGCAGGTGAAGAATCCGTTCGCTCCCGGCTGCGTGACGATCGCCGGCAATAAGAACGCGGAAGCGCAGGCATGGTATACTAAGACCCAGATGCCGGTTCTCGCTTATTCGTCGCTCGCAAGAGGCCTGTTCTCGGGCCGCATCACAAGAGAACTTCTTGCAAATGATCCGGAAAAGATCGACCAGTTCTGCCGCATCGGCTACTGCTATGAAGAGAACTTCGTCCGCCTGGATCGCTGCAAGGAAATCGCGGCAGAAAAGGGCTGCACGATCCCGCAGGTCGCGATGGCTTACGTGCTGGACTGCCCGATGAACGCATTCCCGATCATCGGCGCCGCCAACCGCAGCGAGATCGAGTCTTCTCTCGGCGCGCTCAATGTAAAACTGACACCGCAGGAAGTCCTGTATCTGGAACTGAAGTCAGACACCAGAAAGTGAAAAAGATGACAGTGGGGCCATCCCCGCTGTCACTTTGAAATCAGAAAGGAAGCGCATATGGTATCAGGAAGAGTGGGAAAGTATCAAAGAAGCGTCTCCATCATCGGGGTCGGCATGGTTCCGTTCTGCGACATGGCCGATCATCCCGAGATGGAAGGTCTCACCGAGGGCGAGTTCTTTGGAACAGCGGCTCTTAACGCGATGGCGGATGCAGGGCTGGAGCCGAGGGACGTGGAGTTCTTCTACCATGGAAACGCCAACCCGAAGTTCCATAATGACGCGGCCACACCGAACATGCAGGTGGCGCAGTGGTTCGGTATGGGCGGCAAAGGTTCCGCACATCACTCCGAAGCCTGCTGCACCGGCTATGTAGCCCTTCAGGAAGCGGTTCTTGACGTGGCCAGCGGTGCGCACGACATCGTGCTGTCCGGCTGCGCGGAGCTGGCCTGCGGCCTCCCGATCAAGGGAAAGCCTGCCCATATCCGGAAGAGACTGCTCCTGGAAGATCTGATCCCGGATCTTGAAGCGATCATGGACCGCGCCTATACGAGAGCGCTCGGCGGCGGCCACATCGGTCAGGACGACTGGATCGATCTGTACAGAACGACCTACGGCCTGACGGACGAGCAGGTCGACGAAGTTCTCAACACGATGTCCTACCACGGCAGACGGGCGGCGGTTCTGAACCCGATGGCGATGCACAGAACGCCGTTTGAAGAACTGGCTAAGGAAGCCGGCTATGACGATCCGATGGAATATCTGCGTTCCCCGTTTAACCCGAAGACAACACAGTATCTCCGCGTGACCGGCAATGCGACGAACGCCGACGGCGCCGCCTGCGTGATCGTCTGTCCGACGGAAATGGCGCATAAGTTCCGGAAGAAACCGATCGAGGTCCTGGGCATCGGGTCTTCTTCTCTGGAACTGATGGTCCCCCACAATGAAATGGAGATCACAAAGGAAGCGGCGCGCCAGGTCTACGAAGTGACCGGCCTGACACCGGATGATATTGACCTCCTGTTCGTCAACGACTTTGTCCTTGCGTCTCAGCTGTGCGCAGCGGAAGAAGTCGGCTACCTGCCGAGAGGCGAGGGCTGGAAGTGGATGCTCGAAGGACGCTGCGCTTTCGACGGCGACCGCCCGATCAACCCGCACGGCGGCCGTACTTCCTACGGACATGCTTTCGGCGTATCCGGCATGGCCGACATTTATGAAGCCGTCCTGCAGCTCCGCGGCGAAGCGGGCGCGATTCAGGTGAAAAACCATCCGAAGACCGCGATGCTCAGAGGCTTCGGAGGCGGCCAGAACTGCTGTATCCCGATTCTGAAAGCAGTGGATTAAAGGAGGGCTGAAGATATGATCGAAAAAATCGTGGCTCCGTTTTACGAGGGACTGGAACACCATAAGATCCTGGCGAGAAAATGCAAAGAGTGCGGCGCGATCGAGTTCCCTCCGCGCTACGCCTGCAACGCCTGCGGCTATCATGAAACCGAATGGGTTGAACTGTCCGGCAAAGGGAAACTGACGACGATGATTACTCCGGCGACGCTCAATTCCGATCCCTGGAACGCAAAGATCGGACCATACTGCTACGGCATCGTGGAACTGGAAGAGGGCGTGCGGATCAACTCGACCGTTTTCGGCGTCACAAAGAAAAAAGCGAAAACGCTCCGCAATCAGCTCCCGCTCCCGGTACACGCCATTTTTGCCGAACGGGACGGATATACGACGCTGTTTTTCCAGATCGACGAGGATGTGCTCGCCTGATTGCACCGGGCGCAGACGGATAGTGCATTTTTGCTCTTCCTATGTCATTTTCCCCGGAGATTGTTGTCAATTATTGACAAATGAATTATAATTTCGAGTATATAAATCTCATCTTTATACGCAGGAGGAATTTAAAATGGCAAGACCGGTAACGCTTGTATCCAACCAGTGGGCAGACCTTGATCTCGACACGATGTGCAAAACCGCAAAAGAGATGGGCTATGACGGCATCGAAATCGCGTGCCAGAGCGGCCATCTCGATGTGAAGAAAGCGGCGACGGATCCGGAATATGTAAAGGAATTCAAGGCTACATTTGAAAAGTACGGACTGAAGTGCTATGCGGCTTCCGCTCACGTCATCGGCCAGTGCGTCGGCGATTATAACGATCCGCGTCTCAACAACTTCGCTCCCGCGGAACTGGCGGACAAGCCGGATGAGATCCGCGCCTGGGCGATCGAGACGATGAAGCTTGTGCCGGTTGCCTGCAAGAACGTCGGCATCCACATCGTGACCGGCTTTGTCGGCTCCCCGATCTGGAAATATGTGTACAGCTTCCCGCAGACAACCGAAGAGATGATCAACGACGGCTTCCAGCAGATCTATGACCTGTGGTGCCCGATCCTTGACGTCTTCAAGGAAAATGACGTCGTCTTCGCGCTCGAAGTCCATCCGGGCGAGATCGCATTTGACTACTGGTCTGCAAAGAGACTGCTCGACATGTTCAAGGATCGTCCTGAATTCGGACTGAACTTTGACCCGAGCCACCTGATCTGGCAGGGCATCACACCGCATATCTTCCTGAACGATTTCATCGACCGCGTCTATCACGTCCATATGAAAGACGCTGCGGTGACGCTTGACGGCCGTTCGGGCCTTCTCGGCTCCCATATCGACTTCGGCGATCTGAGACGCGGCTGGAACTTCCGTTCTCTCGGCCACGGCGACGTGAACTTCGAGGACATCATCCGCGTCCTGAATGCGCATGATTATCAGGGACCGCTTTCCGTCGAATGGGAAGACTCCGGTATGGACCGCGTTGCCGGTGCGACCGAAGCCTGCGCATTTGTCCGTAAGGTTGACTTCAGAAAATCCGACATCAAGTTTGATGCGGCGATTGCAAACTGATTTATGATGAGTGAGACGGCAGGGGGGTGAAGCCCCCCTGTTGTCAGAAGGGTGTATGAATATGAAAACAAATCTGACGTATGGTATGGTAGGTGCGGCGCTTGACTCCTTCATCGGTTCGGTTCACCGCGTAGGCGCCGGCTTCGACGGGATCGCATTTCTTGCAGCGGGCTGCTTCAGCCGCAACGAAGAAAAGAACCGCAAGTGCGGCGAGTTCTATCATCTTGATATGAACCGCGTGTACAAGAACTATGAGGAAATGGCGGAGGCGGAAGGCAAGCGCGAGGACAAGATCGACTATGTCGTCATTTCCGCTCCGAACAACGCACATTATAAAACAGCCAAGGCGTTCCTCGAGAACGGCATCCACGTCTTCTGCGAGAAGCCGCTGTGCTTCGAAGTGGAGGAAGCCGAGGAACTGAAGAAGCTGGCCGAGGAGAAGGGGCTGCTTTTCCTCGTCAACTATTCCTATTCCGGCAACGTCATGGTAAAGGAAGCCCGCGAGCTGGTCAGACAGGGATATATCGGCGACATCATCAACGTCAATGCCGAATATCTGCAGGAGTATCTTGTCGATGACATCGGCAAGGGCGACCAGATCATGGTGAAACTGTCTTCCTGGAGAAAAGATCCGGAAGTGGCCGGCATCTCGAACTGCGTCGGCGACATCGGCACCCATATCGAGAACACCGTCGCCTACATGACCGGCCTCCGCGTAAAGAGACTGGCGGCGAAGCTCGACTACTTCGGCCAGCCGCTTGACCTGAATGCCAACATGCTCGTCGAGTTTGACAACGGCGCGCACGGCGTGTTCTGCTCCTCACAGGTCTGCGTAGGCCATATGAACGGCCTCGTCATCCGCATCTTCGGTACCGAAGGCGCGATCGAGTGGCATGAGGAAGAGCCGAACGTACTCTTCGTCACGAAGAAGGGCTGCCCGATGCAGACCTATCACAGAGGCATGGGCTACATCTCGGAACGCGCCGCTTCGATGAGCCGCATCCCGGCCGGACATCCGGAAGGACTTTATGAGGCATTTGCCAATATGTACAAGGTCTGGAACGCCGCCGTCCTCGCAAAGGCCAACGGCACGGAACTGACCGAGAGCGAGCTGGACTTCCCGACGATCGACGACGGCATCGAAGGCGTGAAGTTCATCCACGCCGCAGTCGAGAGCAGCAAGAAAGACGCTGCCTGGGTGGAACTGTAAAAACCAAATGACTGTCTGCCGATAAAAACGGCGGGCAGCTCCCGTTAAGAAATCTTAATGGGGGCTGCCCGCCTTTGTATGTCACTCTGTATTTGATTTACCGGTTCAGCGGATTTCCCAGAGCGCCCAGTCCCGGCCCATCGGTTCCGTCGGGCTGCAGGAGGACTTCATCTCGTAGGCGGCGCCGGATTTCGCGGAGATTTCGAACGCGTTCAGCGCTTCTACGACGTGGAGGGACAGATCCGTGCTGAGGCGGGCGGGACGGCCGTCGATCAGGGCTCTGGACATATCCGCTACGCCGAGCCCGCGCATGTTGGCTCTGTGTTCCGGGTTTTCCGGGAACAGCATGTCGGGCGTCTCCTTGCAGTTTCCCTGGTTGGTGACCATCGCGATGATCTTGGCCGGATGCGGCTCCGTTACGGCGTCGACGATCCCTTTCAGCTTGCTTCCGTCGTAGATGGAGACAGGACCGTTAAAGCTGTCGGGATCCGGCGCGTACAGACTGCCCTCGGTGCCGTAGATCTCAAGCAGCGGGAGAGACGTATCCCAGGTGTCGAAGCTCATCGTCACCGTGCCGACCGCACCGCAGACAAATTCCATGATCGCCGTATAGGTGGTCGGGACTTCGGACGGCGTGTCCGTTCCGAGGATGTTCCGGACAGGGCGGCCGGAAGCCGTAAAGCAGGAGATGCGGCGGATCGGGCCGAGCAGGTAGGAGAGCGCGGTCAGATAGTACGGGCCCATGTCGAACATCGGGCCGCCGCCGTTTTTATAATAGAAGCCGGGGTTCGGATGCCACAGCTCATGGCCGGCGCAGGTCATGTTGGCGGTGAATCCGATGGGCTTTCCGATCCTGCCGCTGTCAAGAAGCGCCTTTGCCTGCTGAATGCCCGCGCCGAGGAATGTATCCGGTGCGCTGACGCACATCAGTCCTTTTTCGGATGCAAGAGCAGCCAGTTCTTCGGCTTCTTCGTATTTCAGTGCCAGCGGCTTCTCGCAGTATGCGTGCTTGCCCGCCTCGAGAATCTGCTTGTTGACGCTGTAGTGTGCGGCCGGGATCGTCAGGTTCAGCACGATCTCCACCGCGGGATCGGCAAGCAGTCCGTCGACGCTCCCGCTCTTTCCGATGCCGTATTTCTCCGCCGCCTGGCGGGCCTTCTCCTCAAACAGATCCGCTACGGCGACCACTTCGACATGTTCAAAATGCTGTGTGAGGTTGGTCAGGTACACATCCGCAATCGTTCCGCATCCGATGATGCCGACTCCGATCTTTCTCATCTTATTACGCTCCTTCTTTTGATCATCTGTGGTGGGACGGGGCACCGCTCTGCGCAAAAGCGCCGGGGCTTCCCGCCTGATTCTTACACGAGTATAACGCCGGATCAGGCCCCTTCTCAAACAGCGCTTTTCCATTCGGCAAAGGAAAAACAGCTTTTCATTTCCGCAGCGGAAAGGAAAAGGGAAAGTTGAGTCCCGAGGCCCTTTCCCATATGATTAAGACAGAAAGTCAGCGTACATATCAACAATATGGGAGGAGACTACTATGCAGTATTGCTTCAGTACCGAAGTTGTGGATCTGGATCACCAGATGCCGAACCGCAACAAGCGGGAAAGCCGGTATTTCTGGGACGAACTCAACCACCTGATCGCCGCCGGCGGGTTCCATACGATCGAAGTGCCTTATGAAGTAAAATGGGACTTCGGCGGAAGATCCGGCATCCCGCGGTCCCTTCGCTCGATCACGACGAAGTTCGGGACGGCATCAGCGTATATGGCCTATCTGAAAGAGAACGGGATCGACGGGATCGAGTGCGTTCACTTTGATCCTTCCCTTTTCTGCCGGGGCGCGATGCCGATGTATTTCGGAGCGGCCGCGCACTTCGGAGAGGAGGCCATTTCCTTTGCCGCGGAGACATCCGGCCGGACGCTGACCATGTCTGTCACCCCTCCGTACTTCGCGGTGCGGGGGCTTGCGGGAGACGATCTTGACGGCTTCCTTTCAAAGACCGGAGAGATGATCGGGCATCTGGCGGCATTTGCAGAGGAAAAGCAGGTGACGTTCTGCCTGAAAAATGAATACTGGGGCCTTCTCCGCGGAGAGAAGATCACGGCCTTTCTCGATTCATTTGGCGGAAAAGTCCTTCTGGACGTGGATACCGCGCATCTTTCGATCGCCGGCACCGACACCGCCAAGGTGCTTGCCGATAACCGCGGGCGCATCGGAGTCGTGCATTTTACGGACACGGCTTTTTCCGACGAGACGGAGACCTGGAAGAGTGCCCTTCCCGAATTCCCTGCCGGGCACGCGACAAAAGTGTTCACCGATCCCGGTGAAGGCAGGATCGATTTCCGGAGCATCCTTGCGGCCCTTGCCGCAGACGGCTACGACGGCACGGTTGTTATAAATCCGAGAAACTCAAATGACATCTGCCGGTCCATCCTTCGCGCGGCGTGGACGCTGGCTTCATTTTAAGAAAGGAGAACGCGTCAGATGGCAAATCATATTCAACTGTCTCACATGAGTCACTGGAAGACCGTTCCGTATAAAGAGATCCCCAATTTCCGCGACTATTATTATGAAGATAAGTCCAATATCTGCTACTACCAGGACTGGGACCGCATCCTCCGCTATCATAAAGCGACCGGTTATGACGGCATCGAGCTTGCCCCCTGGGATCTGGCCGAGATCCTCGGGCTCTTCGGCACGCCTCAGGAGTTCACGGCCTTCGCTGAGGATCACGGCATCGCGGTCAGCGGCATGTTCCACGGGTGCGACGACTCCCATATCGCGGAGAAGCATGCCGAGGTGGTGGCGGCCGGCAAGGCAGCCGTTGACACGCTGAAGGCTTTCGGCGGGAAACATCTCAATACCTGCCCCGGCAACAA
>CACXFK010000138.1 GCA_902766945.1 uncultured Lachnospiraceae bacterium
GCCGGACGATGCCTGAACGCATCGCCCGGCTTTACCTTTTTTCCGGATATTGATATACTCGAACCACAGAATCCGGACAGAAAAGAAGGAGTTGATGAGTGATGCGGAGAATAAGCGTGAAGAGCGTAAAGGCACATATCTTCATCCTGCTTGTTTGTTTTCTTGCCTTCTGCGGCGCATATGGCAGATGTGCGGAAGCTTTTTCCGGGGACGCGACAAAATGGACCGTCAGGCAGTACGGGGACGGCAGCCGCTCCGTCCAGTCGATGTTCTATACCATATACAGCAATAAGGGCGAACTGGCTGTGATCGACGGGGGCTGGGAGAACGACGCCCCGAAAGTGCGGGAGGTCATCAAAAGATACGGCAACCACGTCAGCGCCTGGATTATCACGCATCCGCATCCCGATCATGTGGGGGCGCTGAACGCCATTTTAAAAAACAACAGTTCGGGAATCCGGATCGACCGGATCTATACGACGCCCGTGAACAGGAAGTCCTATCAGAGAACGGTCAAGCCGTGGGATATGATTGAGGAGTATGACACATTCAGGCATCTGACGAGGAAGATGAAATGCGTCGTGTATCTTGAAGAAGATGACGAAATCGACCTGATCGGCCTCAACATGAAGGTCCTGAGCTCGTGGGATGCTTCGGTCGACCGGTGCTATTCGGCCAATCTGTGCAATTACGGATCCCTGATGTTCAAAGTACAGGGAAAGAAAAAAAGCATGCTGTTCTGCGGCGATATCATGAAGAAGCGGCAGAACCGGATTATCAGGCGTCATAAAAAAGAGCTCAGGGCCACGTATGTGCAGTGCAGCCATCACGGAAACTGGGGATTTTCAAAGAAGTTTTACCGCTATGTGAAGCCCTCGGCCGCCTTTTTTGATTCGCCGGCGATGATCACGGAAGATGCGAGCGGACATTTTGACGCGATGAAACTGATCCGCTATTTTAAGAAAAAGGGCGTCAAAGTGTATACGTTCGCGAACGGGAACGGTGTCCATACGGTGTATCTCAGGTAATGCGTGAGCGGGTGACATTTTTATAAAATTGTACATATCATAATACAATCCGCTTGACGGGCACCGTATGATTCAGTATACTGTTCTGAAATTGTGAACAGACCCCGGCAGAGGGGCAGATGCGGAAAGAGGATTTCCGGCGTGTCGGGAGATATGGGGGTATCGGATTTGGGATATAACAAAGATATGAGATATTATGCCGCACTGCACCGGGATATGGTGATGCGGAACGATATGATACCGGACGAAAAGTACCGGGAGTTCGACGTCAAGCGCGGGCTCCGCGACGTGAACGGAAAGGGCGTCGTGACCGGCCTGACCAATATTTCGGAGGTGATCTCGTTCAAAGAAGAGGACGGTAAGAGAGTCCCGTGCGACGGCGAGCTGTGGTACCGGGGCTACAACGTCCGCAGCCTTGTGAAAGACTGCAGCAGGACGAGGTTCGGATATGAAAAGCTTGCCTACCTGCTTCTCTTCGGCGAACTGCCGGGAGAACAGGCGATGAGCGAGTTCGTGAGCGTGCTGGAGCTTGCCAGGGACCTGCCGACCAATTTCACGCGCGACGTCATCATGAAAGCTCCGACCAGGGATGTGATGAACTCGATGACGCGCTCGATTCTCACACTCGCGTCTTATGACAAGGAAGCTCAGAACACGCAGATCGACAACGTCATCCGGCAGAGCCTGAATCTGATCGCCGTGTTCCCGATGCTCGCGATCTACGCGTATCATGCGTACAATCACTATGAAAATCTTGAGAGCATGTACATTCACCGGCCGGAGGAAGGGATGTCGACGGCGGAGAGCATCCTCGCGATGCTGAGGCCGGACAAGAAGTACACGGAGACGGAAGCGAAGGTGCTTGACGCGGCGCTTATGCTGCACATGGAGCATGGCGGAGGAAACAACTCCACGTTTACGACCAGGGTGGTGACGTCATCCGGATCCGACACATACGCCACGATCGCCGCGGCGATGTCTTCCCTGAAGGGGCCGAGGCACGGCGGCGCCAATATCAAGGTCATGGAGATGATGGAGAACATCCGCGAGAACGTCCGTGACTGGGAGGACGACGAGGAGATCCGCAGCTATCTGGACCGCATGCTGATGGGAGCGGTGTTTGATCACAAGGGCCTGATCTACGGCATGGGCCACGCCGTTTACTCGGTATCCGATCCGAGAGAACGCATATTCAAGGTATTTGTCACGCAGCTCGCGGAAGAGAAGGGGATGGAGAAAGACCTCGCCCTTTACAATAAGATTGAGGAGCTCGCACCGCAGGTCATCGCAAATCGGCGTCATATCTACAAAGGCGTGAGCCCGAACGTGGACTTCTACTCCGGCTTTGTCTACAACATGCTGGGTATTCCGGTCGAGCTTTACACGCCGATCTTCGCGATCGCGCGGATCGCGGGCTGGAGCGCGCACCGGCTGGAGGAGATCGTCGGGATGGGCAAGATCATCCGTCCCGCGTATGTGTCCGTAATGGAGGAACTCGAATAATGGCAGCGGGGACTGTCCCGCTGTCATCTTCCGTGAGTTGGAGTAAAGATGTTGTCAGTTAGAGATAGAGATAATTAAAGAGAGTACTTGACCTCGGTGTATAATGTTTAACGACGAAGA
>CACXFK010000139.1 GCA_902766945.1 uncultured Lachnospiraceae bacterium
GATCTGCTGGCGCCGGTGATCCGTCTCGAGCCGCTGACCGCCGAGGAAATGCTGGTGCTGTGCGAAAAGCTCTCGGAGATGCACGCGGAACTGTACGGGTATTCCCGCAGCGTCACCACGGAGGATCTGGTGACCTTCATTAAGATTGAATACGGGCGCATCGGTGCGGATCAGAACATCACGCCACGCGAGGTGATCCGGGACTTTATCGAGCTGTTGGACCTGCTGTACCAGAATCCGAAGATGGATATTGCCGGGCTGCTTTCCTCCGAGGAATTCAGCTACGCCAGATCGGAAGCCGTCTCGGATGAAACAGACGCGGGATTTGCGGAGTTTACGATATGAACGTATTTGAGCGCTATGCGCCTTTTATTCAGGACTATATCTACCGCTCCGGCTGGCAAAGCCTGCGGGCGGTACAGAACGCCGCGGGAGACGCCATTTTCAATACAGAAGAAAATGTGCTGCTGACGGCCTCCACGGCCTCGGGCAAGACCGAAGCGGCCTTCTTCCCGATCCTGACACTGCTGGACGAAAACCCTTCGCGGACGGTCGGCGTACTGTATATCGCCCCGCTCAAGGCACTGATCAATGACCAGTTCGGGCGGCTGAATGAGCTGTGCGAGGAGGAGGGCATTGCCGTCACCCGCTGGCACGGGGACGCAAACCAGTCCGGGAAGCGGAAACTGCTGAAAAAGCCCGCCGGCATTTTGCAGATCACACCGGAATCCCTGGAATCGCTCATGATCAACAAGCATATGGAGATCCCGTCTCTGTTCGGCGACCTGCGCTTTATCGTCATCGACGAGGTCCATTCCCTCTTGCGGGCGGATCGGGGCCTGCAGACCTTCTGCCTGATCGAGCGCCTCTGCAAGCTGGCGGGCTGCAATCCCCGGCGCATCGGTCTGTCCGCCACCATCGGCAACCCGGAACTTGCCGGACAGTTTCTCGCGTCGGGCAGCGGCCGGGGCACGGTCATCCCGAAATTCGACGGCGGCAAAGAGGTCTGGCGGCTGAGCATGGAGCACTTTTATAACACTGCGCCTCAAGCTGACGAAGGAAAACCTGTGCAGGGAGAAGCACCGCCTGTGGAGGAGCCGACCGATACCGCCCCAAAGGCCGCTGACCCGGGGATCGGCTATATCTTTGAACATACCCGGGGCAAAAAGTGCCTGGTTTTCACCAATTCCAGGGAGGAATGCGAGGCGGTCTGCCAACAGCTGCGGCAGTACTGTGAGGCCAACCATGAGCCCGACCGCTTCCTCATCCATCACGGCAATCTCTCCGCATCTTATCGGGAAAGCGCCGAAGAGGATATGAAGGACGACGAGTCCCTGATGTCTGTCTGTGCCACGGCCACGCTGGAGCTGGGCATCGACATCGGACGCCTCGAGCGGGCTTTTCAAATCGACGCGCCCTTTACCGTCTCCGGTTTTCTGCAGCGCATGGGCCGCACCGGGCGTCGGGGCGATCCCTCCGAGATGTGGTTTGTGATGCGGGAGGATCATGCGGAAGCCCGGGCCATGCTGCCCGACAGCATCCCATGGTATCTGATCCAGGGCATCGCGCTGGTGCAGCTTTATATCGAGGAACGCTTTGTGGAGCCGCCGCGCCTTGACCGCCTGCCTTACAGCCTGCTGTATCATCAGACTATGAGCACCCTGGCTTCCCACGGGGAGATGACAGCGGGTGAGCTTGCCTCGCGCGTGCTGCTTCTGAGCTGTTTTCACCGGGTCACGCAGGAGGACTACCGTCTGTTGCTGCGGCATCTGCTGGAGATCGATCACGTGGGCCGCACGGAAAACGGCGGGCTGATCCTTGGCCTGACCGGAGAACGGGTGGTAAACAACTACAAGTTCTACGCAGTGTTTCAGGAGAACGTGGAATATACGGTCCGGTCCGGTTCCGAGCAGCTGGGCACCATCGTAAAGCCGCCGCCTGTGGGCGATAAGATCGCCATCGCGGGCCGTGTCTGGGTGGTGGAGGAGGTGGATCACAAGCGTAGGGAAGTCTTCTGCACGTTGGTCAAGGGGAATATCCCTGCCTACTTCGGCGATGTGGCCGGCGATATTCACACCCGTATTCTGGAGCGGATGTACCGGGTGCTGAGCGAGGACAAACAGTACCCTTATCTGATGCCGCACGCGATCTGCCGGCTGGCGGACGCACGGGAGACATTCCGAAAGTCGCGCATGGCGGACAGACCGCTGATTCATCTCGGCGGCAGGATGTGGGCCTTGTTTCCATTTGTCGGAACCTACACGTTTCTCGCTATGGAACGGTTCCTGAAGCTGCGCTGCGGAAAGCGGCTGGGTTTGAAGGGACTGCAGTCCTCCCGTCCGTATTATATGCAGTTTACGATGCAGGTGAGCGAGGCGTCGTTTTATGAGATCGTCTGTGAGGAGGCGGCAAAAGACTTCGACGCGCTGGAACTGGTGTATGAAAAGGAAGTGCCCGTGTTCGAGAAATATGACGAGTATGTTCCGCCGGAGCTGGTGCGGAAGGGCTTTGCCTGGGGTGTACTGGATCTGGAAGGAATGAGACAGCGGGTCAAAAGCTGGAACATATTTGCAGGAGAACAACGTGAAGCGTGAGTATATGAGCTGTGCGGACTGCCTGGTCAGAAGTTGCAGCCGTAAGTTTGTTGGCGCCCGGTATTGGCATCCGGGAAGACCGGAAAAGGAGCCTCCGGGAAACAAACCATATTGTTTTACACAGGGCGTTTGTAGTACAATATGAACAGCATATTCGATTATCAGATGGTGCACTTTTGGACATTCTGACAGGAGTATAACGACAAAGGAGGAAAAATAATGAAAGCCAGGAAGCTGAAATGTCTGTATGTGTTTGTTCTGGCGGTGCTGCTGTTGTTTATAAACACGAACATGACAGCATTCGCGGCGACGGTCGCAAAGGGCACATGCGGAACGGGGTCCTACTCAATAGATGCTGCATATAATTCATATGACGAACATGTCGATGTGGTGTGGACTCTTGATGACCAGGGGGTTCTGAGGATTCGGCTGGATGACTTGCCTGAAAGATCTTCCGCTGCAGATGTCGCAGGACAATCCGGCACCATAACCGAATATGCATGGGATTCCTCAAAAGTCAGGAGCGTGGTCATTGGCTCAGGGCTCAGAATATCTAATGATTCTATCTTCATGAATCACAAAAACCTGGAGAAGGTGACCCTTCCCAAAGACTATGGTTACCTGGGCGAAAGGCCGTTTGCCGGCTGCGACAAGCTCACGGAGATCAAAGGCGAGACCGGATATGTCCTCAAGGGTTTCTACGGCAACACTTATTATGGGGCTTTTGAAAAGCATTACTCCCTCAAAACGATACCGCCTATCGCCGATTCAAGAATCCAAGAGCGAGCATTTTTTGATTGCTCAAGCCTCAACCATGTTGTGCTTCTGGAAGGCGTGACCGCGATTGGAGAAAATGCTTTTAGTAATTGCAGGTCGTTGTCCGACGTGAAACTGCCCTCCACACTCAAAGAGCTCGGCTGGAGTGCCTTTAATTGCTGCAATTTGAAGGAGCTGGTCATACCGAAGGGCGTGACCGAAATTCCAGCGGACTGCTTTAGCGCGAACAGCAACCTGAAATCGGTCACCATTCCGGACAGTGTAACCAGGATTGGTGCGTCGGCCTTTCAGTTCTGTGCCCTGAAGGAGATAAAACTGTCGAAATATATCACCTCTATCGACGGTACAGATTGGGGAGATATAAACAGTTATCCCTTTGACAAAGGTGTGGTGATCGATGCCCCTGCGGGAAGTTATGCGGCAAAGTGGGCAAAAGAACACGGCTTTACTCTCAAGGGAGAAAAGAAGACAGTTGTCAATCCGACTGCTGATAATGCAAAGAAGACGGTTAAAACAAAGGCCGGCACTTTTACCATTAACGGCAAGGA
Source organism: uncultured Lachnospiraceae bacterium (assembly GCA_902766945.1). Classification (GTDB taxonomy): domain Bacteria; phylum Bacillota; class Clostridia; order Lachnospirales; family Lachnospiraceae; genus Chordicoccus. The sequence continues at coordinate 3,920 of CACXFK010000139.1, forward strand.
GGCTGCATTTACTGCTCCGGCGAACAAGAACGCGGTATCGCTTTCGATTCCGGCCAAAGTAAAGGGAGTAAAGGTAACGGCAATCGCTCCTTCTGCTTGCGCAAAGATGAAAAAACTCAAGAAGGTAACCATTCCTTCGGGGATTACCAAGATAGGTAAGAAGGCCTTCTACAATTGCTCGAAGCTGAAGAGTATTGTCATCAAAACAAAGAAGCTTACAAGTAAGAGCGTTGGAACAAAGGCGTTCAAAGGAATCAATAAGAAAGCTGTGATCAAGTGCCCGAAAGCAAAGAAAGCATCATATAAAAAGATACTTTTGAAAAAGGGCATGAAAAAGACTGTAAAATTCAAAGGGTAATGCAAGAATCGGCGCCATGTGAAAACTAAAAGCCATTTTTTCGCTTTTATCTGGGATTTTTGTCAAAACACATAGAAGGAAGCGAATTGTCAGAGGATCAGACAATTTGTTTATCAGAATGGAAGAGCGTAAGCCCCGGCCGGAAGGCCGGGGCATCTTTAGTGAGAAGTGAAACAGAATAAAGCAATGCAAAAAGCATTGCTTTTTTCAAAGAAGAAATGGCATACTTATATTGAGAAGTGCGGCGGTGTCATGAATTTACAATTTGAATGGGATGAAGAAAAGGAACAAATCAATATTGCCAAACATGGTATTGATTTTGTGACAGCCAGTCATGTGTTTTTGGATCCGGATCGCTTGGAGATTTTTAATGAAAAACACAGTACAGCTGATGAAGACCGCTATATAACGATTGGTTTGGTTGAGGATGTTCTGACGGCCGTTTATACAGAACGTATCAGTGCACTGCGGATTATATCCGCCAGAATCGCGACAAAGAAAGAGAAGGAGAGTTATTATGGCTATTAAGAAATATGTTTTACGCCCGGAGCAGCAGCTTACGGAAGA
>CACXFK010000140.1 GCA_902766945.1 uncultured Lachnospiraceae bacterium
ACACGAGCTTTGGACTCATGTCAAAGACGAGTTTCTCCTGCACATTCCTCTCATGACTGAAGTCACGAGAATCCTGTGTCAAAGATTTGAAAATGGCACCAGCGGCCACCCTGGCGCTGATGCCATATCTCTTGTTGCTGATTTCTTAACGGACTGTCAGAAATTCGAGCGCATCGGCGTCAGATCAAACGCCCCGCTCAGGATACTCTGGAAGTCGCCTGACAGCTCTACATTTTCAGGTGTCAGGATAAAAATATAACTTGAAACCTTCTGGAGATTGCCGCTCAGTGAGTAGCAGACGCCGCAGGTAAAGTCGATCACGCGCTGCGCGATATCGACGTCAAGGCCTTCGAGGTTCAGCACGACCGTACAGTTCTCAAGCAGGGTATCGGCGATATCGCGCGTATCCTCCATCGAAGAGGGCCGGATCACGTTGACTTCCATATTCGAAAGGCTCTTCTTTCTGATCTGGGTGACTTTCTGCTGCTTCTTCCTGTTCTCCGAAAGAGAGGTCCTCTCTCTGGACGAAGACGGTCTCGATGCGTAACTGACAGACCGGGCCGTCGATACAGGAGATGCGGCCGCACTGCTCTTTGATGAAGACGTACGTGCGGAAGAAACTGAACTCTTTTTGCGGTCGACGGATTTTTCCGTTGTCCTTGCGGACTTTTTCCTTACCGGTTCTTCGTAGTCAAGGTCATCCTCATCCTCGTCGTCATCAGCGCTGAAGCGGCTGAAAAATCTGCGTTTCTTTGTTTTGCCGGAATCGTCATCCGGATCATCATCGAGAAGGTCGTCCTCATCATCGAGAAAATCTTCATCGTCGTCGAAATCGTCATTTAGTTTGATGGCGTTCAGGAACCGATCGATAAAGCTCATGATTTATTCTCCATTTCCTGGTGGAAACCGCCCGGTCAGCCGTACACTCTTGCGCCGAAAATCACGGTGCCGACGCGCACGCAGGTCGAGCCCTCTTCCACTGCGACTTCAAAATCGTTGGACATCCCCATGCTCAAGACATCCACTTTAACATTATTATCGTTTTCCAAATTCATGTCAACACCTAATTGGGCCAATTTGCGAAAGACCGCGCGGTCTTCTTCGGGGTTCTGGACGAGAGGTGCGCTCGTCATCAGGCCGCGCAGAGAGACGTGGGGAAGGTCCCCGATCACCCTCGCAAGTTCAGGCACTTCATCCGGTGTGACGCCGTATTTGCTCTCTTCCCCGGCCACGTTGACCTCTATGAGAACCGGGATCACGCGGTCGTGCTTGGCGGCTTCCTTCTCGATCGTTAAGGCCAGAGCGGCGGAATCCACAGAATGGATCATCTCGATGAAATCCGCGATATACTTGACCTTGTTCCGCTGCAGATGACCGATCATATGCCAGCGGATGTCGGAAGGCAGCTTCTCATGCTTTTCGCGCAGCTCCTGCACGTAATTCTCACCGAAGTCGCGCTGCCCGGCCTCATACAGGGCCATGATATCCTCCGCCGGCTTGGTCTTGCTGACCGCGAGGATCGTTACGTCGTCCGGATTCCGGCCGCTCCTCATACACGCCGCCTTTACCCGTTCCTTCACATGTGCCAGATTGTCTTTTATCATACTTAATATACCTGTTTTGTCTTTCAGCTTCAGTGCGCCGTGATCTGGGAATCCTTTACAGATGAAGCATTTTCCACGATATTGTCAAACTGGGCGATCCCGTACGGCGTGCCCTTTTCCACGATGCAGTAATCCTCGTTCTTGTCGAGAATCGCGATCTTTCTGAATACCGCGTAGCCCTTGTTCATCGAATAAACGCCTTCGAGGACGGCCTGGTCGCGGATGATGTACCGGTCCGTCGACCCGTCGCGGATCACGATGTCCCCGTCTTTAAAAGCCGTGTCATCGACATAGTAGCGGCCGTTTTCGTGATTGTAGATGGTGGGCTGTACGAAGACCGTCGTCGCGTTGCCGGACCGGTCCGTCGTGGCTTTCAGGAATCCGATATTCTTTTTATTTCCCCCGTAGGTCGCGTACTCTTCCGGGATCGTAAAGAAGGTCTTGGAAACGATCGACGAAACCGGAATCTTGAGGCCTACCGCGCTGTTCGTGACGAGCTCGATATCAATGAAGCGGCTGTCCAGGTAGCGGATCAGGCCGCTCGAAAAATCAAGCCGGCCGCAGTAGCTTCCGTCGCTCAGCGTCAGGATCGTGAAGTCGGCATTTTGCGTCACACCGTCCTTCAGGAATTTGACCCGGGCCGTGTCGGTGTTGTTCAGCCGCACGATCTGTTTGGCGGTGAGCGGGATGAGGAGTGACCAGTCCTCGGACTCGATCACGCGGTAGACCGGGTCGCCGGCCGCGATCCGCTTGTCAGTCTTCATGCTCTTCATCCGGTAGGATTTTTCGTCGAAGATATCCGGCGTGATCGTCTTGAAATCGTAAGTCTCGTATCCGTCGCTCTGGTAACAGATAATGCCGTCCGACTGGGCCACGCTGATCGTGGAATCTCCCAGTGAGAGCGACGTCGCCAGGACCCCGGATGTCTTCCTCTCGGACAGAGCCTCGTTCAGGATATCCCCTTCCACCTGATACTTCAGCGAATAGATATCATGAAAATCCGTCGTGGTAAACGTCTGTGAAAACTGTTCCATGTCCTGGCGGAGTTTTTTCAGGGTCTGCGCGTCGACGGAGAAGGACGCCGTCTCCGTTCTCGCCGGACTGATGCCGTATACGACGCCTCCGCTCTTGACCCGCGTGTGATCGCCGGCATAGTAATCCACATAACCGGATGCATCGGAATTCACGATGCGCTCCGTATACACCGCCACGCCGGTATACTCGGCGTTCCGGGCCAGCGGGCCCGATGTCACGCGGTACGACCGCACGTGCGTAGCCGTCACATAGAGCACGATGCTGATCACGATATAAACAAAAAGTACGCCAAAAACAATCGTTCCGATATTCAGCGTAAAATGACGCCGGATACCGGAATGATTGAAACCTGGCATACTTTTATTTCTGTCTGTCCTGCCTGCCATCACAGACTGATCAGAACCTTGTCGCGGATTTCTTCGCTGAGTTCATCCTTGTCAAGCGAAACAGAAATCACAAAATTGATATTGAACATCGTGCTGACGCGGTCGAGCTTCAGGATGGTATCGGTGACGTCCTGTCCTTCGAGATGTGCGCACTTCATGAATCCGTCGAGATAAACCGACTGCAGGTCGTGATCCTGGGAAATGATGCCGCTGATGAAGCCGACGAACTCGTCGCTGTTCGCGAGCGGATATCTCGAGATGTCGATCAGTCTGATCCGGTTGTTCAGTTCATACATATGTGCGCTGTTTCTGTCGATAAAGACAATATTGCCGCTGGCGGTTTTGACCTCCTCGTTTGCGCGGCTTAAGATCTCCGTCGTTTTGCCCTTTCCTTTCTGCCCTACAACTAACTGAACCATTGGCGGTTACCTCCTCTTTGTTTTATTCAGATAGAGACACACCCTTAAAATCAAGCATAACTCATAAAAATATTATAGTAGACGGATTGTTAAAAAACAAGCCTATTCATTGATCTCGCCGAGCAGCAGGTTCATGTCGGCGTACAGGTCGTCTTTGGACAGAGCCCCTACAATGACGGATATATAGAACTGTCCGTAGGCGTTCTGCGTCAGGACCGCAAGACAGTTGCCGGCGGCCGCGGTCGTCCCTGTTTTGCCTCCGAGCACCGTGACGTCTTTGGGCGGTTCGATCTGGCCCGTCAGGTAGTGGTCGGTCGAATCCAGCGTCACGTGCAGCTCCTCCCCGTCGGCATTCCAATACTGGAAATCATAGACGGGGACCTGGATGATGTTGACGAACTCATCATACTTCATCGCCTCGTTCAGCATCAGATAGATGTCGTAGACGGTCGTGTAGTGGTTCTCGTCGTGGAGTCCGGTCGGATTGGTAAAATGGCTCCCGGTCGCGCCGATCGCCTGAAGCTCCTCGTTCATCATCACGACGAACTTCTCCTGCGTCCCGCCTACGATCCTGGCGATCGCCTGGGCCGCGTCGTTGCCGGAGTGAATCAGGAGGCCTCTGATGAGGGACTGCATCGTCACTTTATCGCCGATACGGAGGCCCACCACCTGCGAGCCTGATTCCAGTTCGAGATCCTGCCACTGGATCGTGACGGTGTCATTCATCTTGTCAGATTTCAGCGCGAGGATCGCGGTCATCAGCTTGGTGATGCTGGCCGGATAGACCTTTTCAAACATGTCCCTGGAATAAACGACTCTCCGGTCATCGAGTGAAAACAGGCCGCCCTTCTCATTTCCGCGAAGTGAGACGTCCTCGCGGGTCACGTTGTTGGATCCGATGCAGAGATCTGTGGAAAAGGCCTCCTTTGTCTGCATCGCCGACTGTTCCGCGGCCGTATAGGCCATCCGCTCATTGCTCCACGGAAGCGGGATTTCCACCTTGTTCATCTTCCTGGAGGCCATGATCACGATGAGGAGCACGATGAGGGCTGCCGCGAAGAGAAGCGTCAGAATCAGCGTCAGGTGCATCCTCCTGGTGCGCCAGGAAGCCGTCTTCACATGTCCCGTCTTCGCCTTCATGCCTGTACTTCCTTTCTCATCCGCTCAGCGTATGTGCTGAGATGGATCTTGCTCTGGAGGCCGACGTTCAGCACGATGCCCATGCCGAGGAACAGCGTCATGAGCGAAGTCAGGCCGTAGCTGACGAAAGGCAGCGGCGTGCCCGTGTTCGGGAGCATGCGCGTCGCGACGCCGATGTTGACGAAGCTCTGGATCGCAACCAGGGAGGCCATGCCGCAGCTGAAGACCCTCCCGGCCAGATTTTTGGATTTCAGGGACATCAGCAGACACTCGAGGACTATGAGAAGCAGCAGGATCACGATGCCCGCGCTCCCCATAAAGCCAAGCTCCTCTCCCGCAACCGCGAATATGAAGTCCGCGTAGATCTCGGCGATGAAATTGCCCTTATTGGCCGAGGACACGTCCGAGTTGTTCAGGCCTTTCCCGGACAGCATCCCGCTCCCGATCGCGATGACGGAGTTGTTCTGCTGCGTCGTATCGTCGGTGTACTCCTCGTTATCCGGGTACAGGAACGCCATGATGCGCTTCCGCTGGTAATCCTTGATCAGCGTCTGATCCGGCTGCACGACGATACTCATGAATATGATGCCGGCCGGCACCACGACGATGAGGACGGCCAGGATATACTTGTAACTCAGTCCCGCCACGTAGTAGAGGAAACAGAACACGACCGTGATCGTGATCGTGTCCTTCATATCCGGCTGCAGATAGATCAGGATCAGGGGCACTCCGAGCAGGAGCAGCGACCTGAGCACGACGGTAAATTTGTTCAGATCATTTTCATGATCAAAGAAGTATCTTGAGAAAAACAGAATCAGGATGATCTTGGACAGCTCGACGGGCTGGAAGCGGATTCCGGCGATGCTGATCCACCTTGTCGCGCCGTTGATCGTATTGCCCATGATCCGGACCGCGGCCAGCATGATGATGTTCAGGATATACAGCACCCAGTAGAACTGCATGATCCAGGAAAAGTCGATCAGCGACACGATGATCATGACGCCGATCCCGGCGATAACGCCGGCCAGCTGACGGTTCCTGAGCGATGCGTCGGCGCTGCCGACAAGCAGGACTCCGAGGACCGACAGCACGGTCAGCCAGAGCAGCAGTCTGAAGTTGTAGTCTCTCAGCCTATATTGTCTTATCATACTCTTCCATCCTCTTCCGTCCTCTTGATCTCAAAGACGGATATAAGGAGATCCGGGGATCAGTCGACGTTCTCCGAAGCGACGGACTCCGTCCTTGCCGTTCCGGTAATAATGGTGTCTTCGTCTGCCAGCTTGAAGTAGTACTGAAGGATATCCTTCGCGGTCAGCATGGCGTTGGTGGATGAATAGCCGTTTCCGATACGGACGGCCATCGAAATCTCCGGGTCCGCATACGGCGCATAACAGATAAAGAGCGCGTGGTTCGGACGGGACTTGCTCTCCTGCGCGGTCCCGGTCTTTCCGGCCACTTCCACGGTCATATCGGCATACTCGGTCTTGCTCTCCATCACGGCCCGCATGCCCTGATGGATCACGTCCCAGGTGCTGCTGTTGATGGAGATCGAGCTCTCGACGCGCGGCCCGTAGTCCTGCACCGTGTTGTCATTTGCGTCCGTGATCTTATCCACCATGGACAGGACATAGCTCGTTCCGCCGTTTGCCAGCGTGGAGACGTACCGGGCGAGCTGCGTCGTCGTATAGGAGTGCGTTCCCTGTCCGATCGAGGACTGGATCGCGTACTGGTCCGAGACGTGCGGCTCATTTTCGGGCACTTCGATCCCGGACGGCTTGTCCATATTATACAGATTGGCGTACTGGCGCAGCTTGCTCAGCGACAGCGAGTCGGACCAGTTGCCTTCTTCGTTGATGCCGAGCGTGTAGGCGACGTTGCAGAAAAAGACGTTGCAGGAATTCTGGATGCCCCCGAGGATATTGAGAGGGCCGTGTCCGCTCGTCAGCCAGCACTTCAGCGGCGTCTCGGTCAGGTCAAACGTACCGGTGCAGTTGAAGATCGTATTGGTCGTCACCGCCTTCTCCTCGAGTCCGGCCGTCGTCGTGATCAGCTTGAACGTCGATCCGGGCGCGGTCTCCTGCTGCGTCGCTTTGTTGTAGAACGGGCCGGACGCATCCGCTGCCAGCTTTCTGTAATAAGCGACGTCCATCGTATTGGCCAGGCGGTTGTTGTCGTAGCCCGGATAGGTGACGCAGGCCAGGATCTCGCCGTTTCTCGGATCCGTCACGACGGCGGAGCCTGAGCACGGATCGAGCGCCAGCATGGCCGGCGTGAGTTCCAGCGAATTGATCTTCGAGAGCACGAGCGTGTAGCTGTCGATGCCTCCGTCAAGGAAGGTCTCGTACTCCCCGTCCTCTTTGCTGAAGATGCCCTGCTCGTAGAGCGCCTGCATGATCGACTTTCCGCTCAGGTCATGATTTTCGATCATGTACTTGTACAGAATCTTCGAGAACTGGGTGTCCTCGCGCAGATAATTGACGATGTAGTCCGCCAGCACCTTGTAGGTCTCGCTGGAATCAAGATACGCGTCCCCGGCCGCGATCGTCGTGATGTCGATCCAGTTCCGGCTGGTCGCGTAGGTGAGGTATTCCTTCAAAGAGATCGTCTCGTCGCGGGTCCAGGCCAGGTACGTCTCGTCGGTCTTGTCAATTCGCGTGCTGCTTAAGATCTTCGTGTCGTTCATCAGCATGTTGTTGACAATATAAGACTCGTACTCTTTGGTCTCGTCATTCAGTTCGTTGTACGCGTACGGATGATCCCCCGTCAGCTGCAGCGTGATCTCCGTAAAGACCTCGGACTGTTTCTTCCGGAACAGCGCGTCGATCTCTTTTTCGATCGCGGAGGCCTCATCCGAGCTCATATGCGGGATGTCGATGACCCCGTTTTCGAAAATGGCGTTGTAGACGTCCGTGATCGGGATCCGGATGCCCTCGCGGTCAGACAGCTCGGAGCTGTCAAACTCTTCCGCGTCGATAATGACGTGCTCGAGGACGCCGGCGATTCGCTGCTCGAGGATCTTGTACACCGCCATCTGCAGATCCGCGTCAATCGTCAGGTACACGTTTCCGCCTGCCGTCGGCATGATCGTGGCGTCTTCATCGATCTGGAGCACCTTGCCGAAGCGGTCCACATAAACCGTCTCCTGCCCGTCGCTTCCCTGCAGCGTCTCCTCATATACTTTCTCGATACCGGACTTGCCGACGATCGACTCGCTGTTATAGCGCGAGTTCTTCGCCTGCAGTTCGGTGAGGTCTTCGCTTGAGACTTTTCCCGTGTAGCCGATCAGAGAAGCGAACGCGATCGGGTAATTGTAGATGCGCGACGAGTCCTCCACGATCTCGATGCCGGTCAGGGAATCCTTTTCCTCGCTGAGCGCCGCGACCGACTCGTCGGAAATGTTTCTGGCGATGGTGACCGGCATATATTTCCGGTACTGCGTCGTAAAGAGCTGGTACCGCACATAGACGATATCCAGGATCTCTTTTCTCGTCAGGGACAGCGGCAGCCCGGCCGCCGTGAGTTCCTTTTCCGTATAGGGCTTGTCCTTCCGGATCACGCCGAAGCGGGAGGCGTCCGTCAGCTTGTCCATCATCTGGTCCGGCGTGCTTTCCTCTTCCTCCGGCAGGAGGTCCGAGATCTTCGCCCGCCCGTATACGTCGGCACGGAAACGCAGAAGGGACGTGCCTTCCACATTGTAGGAGTAATTCCCGTTCTCGTCGAGCACGACGTGGAAATCGTTGCTTAACGAGTCGCCGTTTGCTTCGAGGATCTTTGAGATCCTGTAGGCTTCCCCGTTCAGGGCCAGGTCGCGGAGCCGGTTGGTCGAATACGTGCCCGAGTCTTCGATGGTCAGGGAATAGCTGAGCTCATTGTAAGCAAGCAGATTGCCGTTCCGGTCGTAGATATTGCCGCGCGTGCTCTTCAGATTCCGCGTCTTGGTCGTCTTCATGTTGAAATTCGTGCGGTAGTTTTCTCCGTTGATAATCTGGAGAATATACAGCCGGTGAATCAGGATTCCTGACAGAAGCAGGAACAGCACGACCAGAAGAAGCGGCCTGTTCATATGAAATTTTCGATACCTGCGGTTCAGTCTCGAATCCATAAGGAATGTCTGCCTTTCTTCTCCTTCTCAAGCAGCGAGTGATTGATTCTGTAGAACAGCCTGTAAAGGACAATCGTAAAGAGAACGGTCGATACCATTTCCGGAAGTATGACCGCACTGATGTATCCGGTGAGGTCCAGACGTCCGCGGAGCAGGAAACGGAACACATAGATGACGAATCCGCATCCGATATCGGACAGTGCGACCAGGATCAGCGGGATCTTCACGTCCTCGTCAAAGTAAATCTGCGAGAACCGGCCGCTGAAATAGCCGGACAGAAGGTACAAAAGCGCGTAAAACCCGAACAGGTCCCCGTAGAAGAGATCGATCAGAAGGCCGGATACAAAGCCGGTCATCAACCCTTCCGTCTTACCCTGCATGAAGCCCACCGAAACAGTGAGGATCAGCAGCAGGTTCGGGGTGGCCGCGAGAAACTCCAGCCGGCTGAACACGGCGGACTGGAAGATGAACATGACCCATATAAGGAGAAGGATAATCAGCTTGCGTTTCAATCCTTTTCCTCCTTTGTGCTCTTAAGTTCGGTGATGATCAGTACCTCACGCAGGTTTCTGAAATCGGCCGCCGGAATGATCGTGCCGGACTTGGTCAGATTGTTGGCGTCCAGCGAGATCTCACTGACATAGCCGATCAGAAGGCCGGTCAGGTACTTGTCGCTGATATTGGACGTGACGATGCTCGTGCCTTCCGTCACCTCGTTGTCGCTGTCCCGAAGGCCGCTGAAGAAGATCTTCCCGCTGTCCATCTGCAGCAGGGATCCCGTCACCACGCAGGGCTCCGACGTATTGACCGCCATGCCGCTCACATTGCTCTCGTCGTCGATGATCGAGCGCACCTGCGCCCAGCCTTCCCCGACATCCGTGACGATTCCGATCAGTCCGCCGCGGCCGAGGACGTTCATATTGACGGCGATCCCGTCCTTCGTCCCCCGGTTGACCACAAAGGAACTGTACCAGTTGCCCGGATCCTTTGAAATCACTTCCGCCGCGACTTTCGGATACTCGGAATACTTTTTATCGACGTTGTAGAGTTCCTGCAGCCTCGTCAGTTCGGACTGATTCTGCACGAGTTCGTTGTTCTTCAGCGTCAGCTCGTCAATCTCCTCCCGAAGAGCCTGGTTTTCCTCACTGAGCTTCTGGACGTCCTGAAAACCGCTGATCTGTGCGCTGAACCACTTGCCGATCTCGTTGACACCCTTCTGGAACGGCGTCACGACGGTGCCGGCTGCGCTTCTTATAGTCGCCGGGACGCGGTCCGTCGTCATCGTCAGGAACATCAGTCCGATACAGATGATGATCATGACAACGAGCAGGTTCCGTCCCTTATCTCCGAATTCAAGTTTCTTTTTCATCTCTGATCCTTTACGGAATGAGCCCATCTCCTGAGCTCCTTGTGCTGCATCAGTTCCTCAAGTCCCTTAACCGTGCTGAATTCATAATCGGTTCCGAGATTGATCCGGCACCCGATCATCCGGCAGAGATACCGCTCGATCCCCGGGATGCGCGCGGTCCCGCCGGTCAGATAGATTCCTTCGTTCATAATGCTGCCGGAGATCTGGGGCGGTGTGCGTTCAAGGAACGTCTTCATCGCCTCCGCGCCTTTTTTCATCTCGGCCGTCACGGCGTCCCGCACGAGCTCCGTCGTGATGGATGCCTCTCTCGGGAGTCCCGACAGGGTGTCGATTCCGACGACCCGGCGCTCTTCATTTCCGGTTGTAAGAAATGTCGCCAGCGCGGACTTCAGCCGCCTCGCGGTTCTTTTGCCGATCAGGAGATTGCACCGCCTCCGGATCTCGTCGCAGATCGCGTCATTTAACTGCTGCCCGCCGATCGAGAGCGTGTCGCTTACAATCACCTGATCCGCGGCTATGACGGAAACTTCGGTGCTCTGGGCGCCGATGTCCAGAATCATGCTTCCCTTGGTCCTCATGATCGGGATGCCGAGCGCGATCGCGTCACAGATCGGCCGGTCCACAAGCCACACCCTCGGGTTCCGCGGATTGCCGGCGTCGCTGATCGCATAGTAAGCCCTCTTTTCCAGCTCGGACATATTGACCGGCGCCGAAAAGTAGATCAGCGGGTGGGACGACGCATGGCGGTCCGTCTTCCTGAGAAGCAGCTTCAGCAGCATCTCCACCTCCGCCACGTCTGCGATCCGGCCGTTTACCATCGGCCGGTCCACCGTGATCCCCGGCGGGTTCTTCTCATACATCTCAAAAGCGTCGTTCCCGACTGCGATCACCTGCGTGCCGCCCATGATCGCGATCATATCGTGTTCGCTCAGAAGTCGGTTCTTCCGCAGCGAATAGATCTTCACGACGCTGGTGCCCAGATCGACGCCAAACGCATTTTTCCCTAACATATCAGCTCCCGTGCTGTATCAGTCCACTCTCGACAAAGCTCACATACCGCATATCCCCGATGATGAGGTGGTCCACGAGCGGAATATCCAGAATCTCTCCGGCCGTCACGATGCGTCTCGTCACCTCTATGTCCTCTTCCGACGGCGTCGGATCTCCGCTCGGATGATTGTGGATCAGCATCACACGGACCGCTCTGTGCCGGATGGCGCAAAGAAACACATCACGAACGGACAGGAGCGATTGCGAGACCGTCCCCCGCGTGATGCATTCCTCGCCGATCAGCCGCATCCTGGTGTCCAGCATCATGCAGATGATGCACTCCTGTTCCTCATGGCGCAGCTTTTCCATGTAATACTCCGCCACATCGGCCGGGTTCGTGCACTGCATCCTCCGCCGCATGCGCTGCTGCGCGATTCTCTTCGAGAGCTCGCCGACGCACATCAGCTGGATCGCCTTGACTTCTCCGATTCCCGGTATCTTCATGAAATCGGATGCGGACAGATGGCAGATGCCCGGAAGTCCGCTTCCGGAAGAAGGCAGCTCCAGTACTTTCTGCGCGAGTTCCGTCGCGCTTTTCCCCTTCACTCCGCTCCTTATCACGACGGCGATCAGTTCGGCGTCCGTCAGAGCCGCGGCTCCGAACATCAGGCATTTCTCATACGGACGGCTCAGGTCCGCGTCTTCTTTTGTGAGCAGTTGGTTCATCTTCAAAGCCCTCCTTACAAGCACCAGGTATGCCGGCCGGGCAGGGCTTATCCAATCTATTCTACTGTAATTGCAGTCCGATTGCAAGTCGACTTGAGATCTGCCGAAAGCCGGTCCGGGCTGATGATCCCGGCGTCAAGCATCGACTGGAGCGACCTTAGGATTCCGAACTTGGCGGACGGCCAGGTCAGGCCGCCCTGGAAATAGACGTTATAAGGCGGCCGGAGCGGGCCGTCCGCCGACAGCTCGATGGAGCTGCCCATCACGAAAGCGCCCGCTGCCATAATGACCGGGTCATCGTAGCCGGGCATATCCCATGCCTCCGGCGTCACGAAGGAGTCGACCGGCGCGCCGCTCTGGATGCCCCGGCAAAAAGCCGTCACCGCTTCCGGGCTTCCGAGCGTAATCGCCTGAATGATATCATGCCGCTCTTCGCGGCTGTCCGGAAGCACTTCATACCCGAGTCTCTCATACAGGGCAGCGGCAAAAATCGCGCCTTTGAGCGCCGCGGCCGTAACGACCGGCGCCATAAAGAATCCCTGGTAAAACGACCTGTTCAGCGTGAGCGACGGCCCGATCTCGCTGCCGAGTCCGGGACAGGTCATGCGGAACGAGGCATTTTCCACGCACTCTTTTCTGCCGCAGATATAACCGCCGCTCGGAGCAAGGCCCCCGCCCGGGTTTTTGATGAGAGAGCCGACGATGAGATCCGCCCCCGCATCCGACGGCTCCTCGGTCTCGACAAATTCGCCGTAGCAGTTGTCCACCATACAGATCAGATCCGCCCTGACCTCTTTCACGGCGCGGATGGCCTCACGGATCTGGCTGACGGAAAGCGTCCTTCTGGATGCGTATCCCTTCGACCGCTGGATCATGACCAGGGCGGTCTTATCCGAGATGGCGGCCCGTATGCCTTCGAGATCAAAGCTCCCGTCCGCCTTCAGATCCACCTCGCGGTACGTGACTCCGTATTCCCTGAGCGATCCCCTTGCCGGCCTGATGCCGATGACTTCCTCCAGTGTGTCGTACGGTCTGCCGGTGATGGACAGGGCCTCGTCACCGGGCCGCAGATTCCCGAAAAGGGCGATGGCCAGCGCGTGCGTCCCGCATGCGATGAGCGGCCTTACAAGAGCGGCTTCCGTGTGGAAGGTGCGCGCATAGACCTCTTCGAGCGTATCCCGCCCGATGTCGTTATATCCGTACCCCGTGGTGCCGCTCAGGCAGGCCTCCGAGACGTGCGCGCTCTGAAACGCGCTCAGCACTTTGATCTGATTGTACTCCGCCCTCTCATCGATCGTCCGGAAACGTTCCTCAAGTTCCTTCAGGCACGCCTCGCCGTACCTGAAAACGTCTTCGCTGATCCCGGCGTTCCTGTATAGTTCCGTTTTATTCATAAGGATCTCCCACTTCTTCCGCACGGATGTCCGTGTGTGTTTCTATATACCGGATCATGGCCTCAAGGATGCGCATCGTGTCCCCCCCGAAGTCCTGCCGGTTCAGCCAGACCGCGCCCTGAACGCGCTTGAAAAATGTGATCTGCCGCTTCGCATAATGTCTGGAGGACCGCTTGATGAGGCGCACGGCCTCCTCAAAATCCGTGCGGCCGTCCAGGACGTCCAGCATTTCCTTATACCCGATGCCCTGCATGGAGACGCAGCTGCGGGTCAGACCCATGGCTTTCAGATAAGCCACCTCGTCGTAAAGTCCGGCGCGGATCATAAAATCGACGCGCCGGTCAATGCGCTCATAGAGGATGTCCCTGTCGTCCGTGACGACAAAATAAACGAGGTCGAAGGGGCTCACCCGCTTCTTCTCTTCCTCGTTATGGGCCGACATTTTCTGTCCCGTCTCTTTATAAAACTCCAGCGCACGGATAACCCGCTTGATATTGTTTTCGTGAATGGCTTCGGCCGACTCCGGATCCACGGCGGACAGCATCGCGTGCAGCGCCCCGCTTCCCTTCGTCCCGGCGATCTCCCAAAGCTTTTCGCGGTAAGCCGGATCCGGATCCATCTCGGTAAAATGAATCCCCTGCGTCACCGCCTGAATATAGAACCCGGTTCCGCCGCAAAGAACCGGCACGTGTCCGCGCTCATAGATGCCGCGGATGCACTCGTTCGCCATCTCCGCATATCTCGCAGCGTCCATAGCCTCATCCGGCTCCGCGACGTCAATCATGTGATGCGGGACGCCCAGCATCTCCTCAAGCGTCACCTTGGCGGATCCGATGTCCATATGCCTGTAGACCTGCATGGAATCGGCGGAGACAACCTCGCCCCTGATTCTTCTTGCAAGCTCCGCGGCCAGTTCGCTCTTGCCCGATGCCGTCGGTCCCGCGATCACGATCAATGGGTCTTTTCTCATCATACGATCCTCTTAAACCGCTTCTCGATTTCTTCTTTGGAAAATGAAATGATGGTCGGCCTGCCGTGCGGGCAGTGATACGGATCCTCACAGTTCATCAGATCATCAAGCAGCTGCCCTGCCTCCTCCGCGGAGACTCTGCCGCCGCCCTTCACAGCCGCCTTGCAGGCTTCGGTTGCCACCTTGCGGACGTACCGCTTCATATCTTTCAGGTCCGGCGAGATCTCGAGCTGGTCAAGCAGATCCCGGAACAGGACGTCCGATTCGATCGTGCCGATCGAGTAAGGGACGGCCCGCACGGCATAGACCCGCTCACCGAAAGGCTCAATCTCAAATCCCATCTCGGTGAAGGCATCCATCGAGCTGAGAAGGACCGCTTCTTCCCTCACATCAAGCGTCACGAGCATCGGGGGCGAAAGCTGCTGGGACGAGATGCTGCGTTCCTCGTACTCCTTCATGAACGTCTCGAACAGGACGCGCTCATGCGCCGCATGCTGGTCGAAGACGAAAACCTTCTCCCCGTACTCCGCGATCCAGTATGTGGACAGGATCTGTCCGACGATCCTGCGGTTCGGCTTCGCCTCTTCTGAAAGGAAACGCGGCGTGAAACTCTGCTGGACAAACTGTCCGCCGCTGATCTCTTCAGCGCCGCTTTGCGCTTCCGTTCCGGACAGCGAACTCTCGGTCTCGTTCTCCGCCTCGTTCTCCGCCCAGTTCTCTG
>CACXFK010000141.1 GCA_902766945.1 uncultured Lachnospiraceae bacterium
AGCCTTTTCTTTGGCCGCCTTTTCGGCCGCCTCTTTTTCAGCCTTTTCTTTGGCCGCCTTTTCGGCCGCCTCTTTTTCAGCCGCTTCTTTTGCCGCCTTTTCAGCTGCCTCTTTTTCGGCCTTTTCTTTAGCTTCTTTCTCAGCCTTTTCTTTGGCTTCCTTCTCAGCCTTCTTCCTGGCTGCTTCATCGTCCTCTTCGGAAGCGCCGACTACCGTCTCCTCGCCAACGCTTGCCGGGCTCTCGGCCAGGACCGCAACCCCGTTCATGCTCAGGATCATCATCACTGATAACACCATCGCAGCAACTTTCTTAAGGCTTCTGATTCTGAGTTTCTTTTTCATCTCAAACTATCCTCCCGTTTGATGACGAATCACGGTGAACCACTTGACTGGAATGAAATCCAATCACCTTTCATAATATAGCAAAAAAGCATGGCTGTGCGAAACAGCTTAAACGGTTTCGAAATTTCTTCAATTGTGCTAAAAATCAGCGGTCTGTTCTGTTCAAATTGAACAAGTGTTTCCTTTTTGTGACCTTCCGCGTGACTTTATATGGAAAATCCAACAGCATAAATGCAACCCTAAAAGGTTCATTCTACCGCTTGAACTGAATCAAAAGCGGCAATGTATTCACATGTCGAATCACAATAGTATTTTTATATGTATGCTTAATTGCATGCATCGCAGAGGCCGGAATTGTGTTGATCCCGCCATTCGCAAAATCACACAAATATTCATTCATCAGGGCTGGGCTCCGGGATCAAGACAGGGCTCCGGGCTTCTCCGGACATGGAAACACACGGAAAAGAAATGGATGCCGGTGTAAAAGGCGTGGCTATGATGATAAAGAGCGCCGGTCCTCATTCAGGAGAACCGGCGGACATAGAAACATATTTTAAATTCATTTATTCACACCGCTTTGGAAAATGGCGCGTATTTCTTTGATCACGCGGATATTTACGGGAATGTTCATGAAGCTTAAATAACGGAAACCAGTTTTGTCAAAAGTCCCTGGAAGGATTCCGCCACCAGATCGGCGGTTTCCTGCACCTCTTCGTGCGTCAGGGGCTTTTTATTCATGCCTGCGCACAGATTCGTGATGCACGAAATGCCGCAGACCTTAACGCCCATATGATTCAGCGCCACGGCTTCGCAGGCCGTGCTCATGCCGACCGCGTCCGCGCCAAGTGACCGGTAAGCGCGGATCTCTGCCGGCGTCTCAAAGTTCGGTCCCGGATGCTGTAAATAGACGCCTTCATAAAGATGAAGATCCAGATCTTTCGCCGCCTGCCGGATCTTTTCCTGCAGAGCGGGATCGTATACATGGCTCATATCCGGAAAGCGCAGTCCCAGCTCATCGATATTGGGACCGCGCAGCGGGCTGGGCACAAAGGATGCGATATGATCCGTGATCATCATCAGGATGCCCGGGTGATGGGCGGGATTCATCCCTCCGGCTGCATTGGTCAGGACCACGGCTTTGACGCCCATCATGCCCATCAGCCGGACCGGAAGGACCACATCGCTCATCTCGTAGCCTTCGTAGTAGTGTACGCGTCCCTGCATCATCACGACTTCCCGTCCGTTCAGGGTGCCGAAAAGATACCGTCCGTTGTGCCCTTTGACGGTCGAGACCGGAAAGCCCTCGATGTCTTCATATCGGATCTCGGTACGGACGTCCATACGGTCCGCATAGCCGCCAAGTCCGGATCCGAGCACGATGCCGATCCCGGGTGTGACGGTGATTTTGCCTGCCACGGATTCATAGCAGTTTTTCAGTTTTTCGCTGGCATTTTTCATGTCCACCTCCTGTTCTTCCGGTCATTCCGGGTGTACCCGAACGGTCTTCGCTTATGAACGGTCTTCGCTCATGCTGCCGATTTGTTTACAGACCCGCCCTGTGGATCACAGAAGGATCCATCTTTGTCAGATCACTGCATCCGGTAAAGGCCATCGCCTTCGCAAGTTCTCCGGCCGCGTGCGTGAGGTATTCTCTGACCCCATTTGCCGGATCTTTCTTAAATGCGGTCATCAGCGGCCTTCCGATGCAGACGCCTTTTGCGCCGAGCGCCAGTGCTTTATATGCGTCCATTCCGGTCTGGATCATACAGTCAACGAACACGTCGCATTTTCCCGCTGTGAGCGGAAGGATGTCCGGGAGAAGCATCAGCGGCGGGATCGCATAGGTGATGCGGTTATTGTGGTGTGAAAGCACCATCCCCGCGACGCCGGCCTGAAGGACCTGGTCTGCGTCATAGAGGCTCAGCACGCCCTTCGCGATCATCGGCATCTTTGCAAAGGCGCAGAGCTCCGTCATTTCCGCGGTCGTCATCGCGCGAAGTTCATAACCGTCGCAGACATCCGGCGACCCGTCGCTGCCGAAAGGATGGTCGATATCGATACCGACGGCAAGAAGCCCCTTGCTGCGGGCATGCTCGATCTTCCTGAAGATCAGGTCTCTGTCCGCGTACGGTTTTATGATTTCAATCAGCTGCACGCCCGTCCCGGCGAGCATATCGATCTCCTCATCCGGGGCCATGCCGTACCACATCACGCAGCCCGCGTCCCGGGCGCCTTCCGCGATGCCTTTTGCCATCCCCGGCGCACCCATATGATCCAGATGGGACAATGCCGCCGTCATGATGGGCGACGCAAAGGTCCTGCCGAACAGTTCAAAGGAAGTGGACGGCGATGTGCTGTTCATGTATCTTGTTTCGATGAGCAATGAGTCCAGATAGTTTCGGCTGATCGCATTGGAATCACCTGCAGTTGACATAGGCACCTCTCTTTCTAAAATCACTCAGCGGTTTATGCCGGCAAGAAGCGCGATCAGCGGAGAGTTCCAGTAGATCGCCACTTCATTGGTCGAATAGCTCTGTGCATTGTCGGCGTAGCAAAGAGCCGGCGGAAGATCTTTCAGCACGTTGGCTGCGTACGGGTCTTCCAGGAAGCTGTCGGGCCCGCCGACCAGCATCCCGGGCATCGCCTCGCCCGCCGCCTGGGACGGCCGGTGATGCGGGTGCTTTGGCGTGAGTTCCCCGATGCCGGTCACAAAGCAGTACCCGTTCGCATTGGCGCCGAGCAGATAATCAAGCTGCGCTTTCGCAAGCGCCCGGTCCGTTTCGTCGCCGGTCTGTTCTCCGGCAAGGAGCAGGAGCATTCCGTTATTGGCTGCCGCCATATTGGAGCCCCACGGATAGGCCGTTCCGAAGGCCACATGATAACCGTCTTCCCCGATCCGTTCTTCGACTTCGTCGGATCGCGCCGTCAGGGCGGAGACCGCGCGGGAGCGCCATTTTTCCGGGACATCCGCGCCAAAGGCCAGTGCCGTCAGGCCGTATCCGGACAGATCCTGCCAGCCGAAGCCCCCGCCGTACTCCTGCCCGGCGAAAGCGGACAGCTCCTCTTCGGACAGAGATCCGGCGAGAAACAGCTCCGCTGCAGCGGTAAAAAGCTCGTCGCTGAGGTCTTCGTCCGGGTACTCGCCGGTTGAGATATCCTGCGGATTGGTGAACCCGCCGTCGCGCTCGTGCGCTTTCAGGTACTCCCAGGCAAGTTCCGCTCTTTTAAGGGCGAGCTGTGCAAAGGCCGGATCGATCTCACGATAGAGCACCGAGGCTTTGGCCATGACCGCCGCAAAATCAGCGGTCGCGGCACCTGACACAGGGGCCAGCACCAGCTCATCCGTCTCGTCCTCCGGCATGACTTCACCCGGGAACTGACGGCAGGTGACTTTGTGGCTGACGCCGCCGGTTGCTTCATCCTGCATTTTCAGCATCCAGTCGAGTTCGCAGCGGGCTTCATCAAGCGCGTCCGGTATCCCGTTGCCGCTCTCCGGAATGCCCAGGTCGTCCCGGTCGAAGCCGAAGTGTTCAAAGGCAATGAAGAGGTCGAGAACCGCTTTTGCGCCGGGCACGACATAGCGCCCGTAGTCTCCGGCATCATGCCAGCCGCCGCTGACATCCCGTCTTTCATCCGTCCCGTAGACCAGCGCGTCGGCCTGATGGCAGGCGCCGTGATGGAACGCGCTGTCCGCCGCTCCCGTCTCCGTTCCGCATCTCTGGAGAGACAGCATGCGGAAGACAAGATTCGTCAGGTCTTCGTAGGGATTGTCCTCTACGGTAAAAGAGGCTTCTTCCGTGGTTGCGCCATTTTCCTGCATAAGGAGCGTGTAATGGCCCGCTTCCCTGACAGGAGTCAGGTTCACCCGGCTGATCATCCCGCCGGCGGCTTCGTCATAGAAGGGTTCTTCGGCGGAAGGGCGGATATATTCGTCGCCCTCTTCGTCGATCACGACCCATGTGACGTCTCTTGCCGTGTCGGTCCTGAGGAAAGCGGTCTTTTCATCGTCCGGCCGGTAGCCGGCCTGATTGAGGGAGAGCGTGACCTGCCCGTCCGGCTCATCTCCGGAAGAAGCGGGGTCCGTTTTGCGGATCAGACTGATGTTGTCGATGTAGACCGTGTGCTCTCCCGGGTCTTGTTCCATGCTGTCCATCACGCCCATGTTAAATACAAGGCGCGGAGCGGGATCCGTCTCTTCCGTCATCGTCCACTCGGTGCTGATATGCCTGACTTCGGGACCGGCTTCGATCAGGTCGGTTTCATAGGCGTGATAGTCGCCCCCGTTCAGCTGCAGGCGGTAGTAAAGGTCCCGCGTGATATCGCAGGAAATGTCAAAACTATAGATGTATTCGCAGCCCTGTTCCAGCGAAAAGCCGTCCCAATAGGCCTGATTGGCATAATCGAGCGAACCGCAGGAGCGGATCCGCACGGCGAGGCGGCCGTCGTCATTTGACAGGTCGCAGTCGCCCGTGTTGACATAAGTCGTGAATCCGTCCAGTCCGCCGTCGTCAAAGTCAATATGCACGATCTCTTCTTCTGCGCGGACTGCGCCGCAGGGCAGCAAAAGTGCGGTAAGGGCCGTAAAGAGCACCGCCATTTTCCTTAACTTCATCTCAGCCTCCGATTCATGAAATCCTTCAGGGTGCGGGCATGGCCGCATGCGCCTGGATTCGTATTGTTTATTGTATCATAAATAGGATGACTGACATCCATAATAATATAATTTGCCTTGATTTTCTTATCCGGATTCACCGATGGCGTCTGCAGCGGATGCCTGCCTTGACAAATGCACGCCATTTTGCATAAACTAATGTGGTCACCGCGCCCGGGGCGGTTTCGCCGCAGCTTTTTCCCGGGCAGCAGCAAGGAGTATCATCATAAGCAAGGAGGTTGATAAAGTGAATAAAAAGCGTTTGTTTGCAGTATTGTCGGCAGTTGTCGTGATTGCTTCCGCGGCCGTCGTGTCTGTTTCTGCGGAAGAGGCGTCAGGCGATCTGTGTAAGAGCTATCTGACCGGAAAGAGCGTGCCGGTTTCGATCGGGCGTCAGCGTCCCACGGCTCTCATGATCGAGAACGACGCCAACGCGGTTGAATGGCAGAGAGGCACGAGCAGCGCGGATATTATGTATGAGGCGATGGTCGAGGGCGGCATTACCCGTATGGAAGGCATCTTTGAAGATTACAAGGACGTCGAGATGATTATGCCGATCCGGTCCTGCAGGCCCCAGTTCGTTTACTACTCACGTGAGTTTAACGCTTATTACGGGCACTACGGGCAGGTGATTTATGCGGTGCCGATCCTGCAGATGGGTGAAAGCCTGGATTTCGCCGGCATTCCTTTCGGCGAGGATGGACAGCAGTATACGCTCAATGACGGGAGCGCGGCTTTCAGACGGGATCATGAGGGCGTGACCGGCATTTTCACAAATTATGACATGATTCATAATATGATCAGCAATTTCGGATGGGATACCAATTATCCGGAAGGTTACGAAGGCCACTATCGTTTCGCCGAGGACGGCGAAGAAGTGTATCTTGAGAACGGGCAGACAGCGCTCACGGTTCTTCCGGGGTTCACGAACAATCATGCGCGTTTCGATTTCAATGAGGACACGGGTCTGTATTACCGCTCCGAGTTCGGTGCGCCGCAGGTGGATCACCTGAACGACCGTCAGCTGTCTTTCAAGAACATCATCATCCAGATCGGGCCGTCTCATATGCTTGACGATCATTATCTGTTCACGGATCCGGCCATCAACGGAGAGGCCGGCGAAGGATGGTTCATCACGAACGGACGCGCCGAGCGCATCACATGGCAGAAAGAGAACTGGAGCTGGGACGACCCGGTGCTGACCACGATCACGGCTGCAAAGTATGCGTTTGACGTGCGCAGCTGCGATTTCCATATCACACGGTACTACGATATGGACGGCAACGAGATCAAGCTGAATCAGGGCAAGACCTTCGTGGAGATCGTCCGCGACAGCGACGCTTCCAAGGTGGTCATCTCCGATGACCCGTCCATCGACAGCAGCATCATCGACAGTCTGTAAAGTTTAAGTTAAAGGTATTGAATGGGGTCAGACCCCGTTAAGTAAACTTAACGGGGTCTGATTTTTTTGTGCGGTAGTTAGAGCACCTGAACGGGGTCTGACCCCGTTCAGGTGCTTTAACATAAATCCAATGAATGCTATAATGGTCAAAACATCCGAACACAACGGAGGAAAACGAAACATGTCTGAATTGATCGAAAACAGAATCAGGCGCGCGCAGGCACTGCGCATGCATCAAACGCTTCGCTCCGCAGTGGAAAGCGGCGCGCTGGAGCCGTTTCAGGATATTTCGCTCAGTGAAGCGGTCGTGCTGGGGCTGGTCAACCAGGGCGTCCGCCATTTTATCGGCATCTTCGGCCACGGTACCACCGACGTCGGCGAGGTGCTGCGCATCTATGAACAGGAAGGCGTTGTCCGTACCGCCAACGTCCGGAACGAGATCGAAGCGTCCCACGCCGCCTCGATGCTCAAGTGGAAATACGGCCGTACAGCTGCCGTGTTCACATCTATAGGGCCGGGCGCTATGCAGGCTGCTGCGGCGTCTCTGGTTCCGCTGTCAAATGGTCTCGGCGTCTACTACCTGATGGGCGATGAAACAACCGAGAGCGAAGGCCCGAATATGCAGCAGATTCCGCGAAGGGAACAGGAATTGTTTCTCAGGCTGTTCTCGGTGCTCGGGCCGGCCTATACCCTCCACACGCCGGAAGCTGTTTTCACCGCACTGAAGCGCGGCGACGCGGTTGTGAACGGACGGCAGAAACATACTCCATTTTACATGCCGCTCCCGATGAACACCCAGCCTTTGGTGATGCATCGCTGCAACCTCCTCGAGTTTCCGTCCGCGTCTCCCGAGTCCAAAGTGATCTGCGCGGACCGGCACGTCTTTGAGGAAGCTGCGGAACTCATCCGCTCCTCCGGAAGAATCACGGTCAAGACGGGCGGCGGCGCTGCCCGCGTATCTCCGGATATCCTGAGCCATTTTCTGGAACTGACCGATGCGGTTTATGTGCACGGTCCTCAGGTGCCGGGACTGTACCCTGCTTCCGCGCCGAGAAATATGACGGTAGGCGGGTCGAAGGGCTCCATTTGCGGAAATTATGCCATGGCAAACTGCGACCTTCTGATTGCGGTCGGGGCCAGAGGGGTGTGCCAGTGGGACAGTTCGGGGACTGCATTTCCCAAGGCAAGGCAGATCCTCAGCATCAACTGCGACTATGAGGATCTCGGCCAGTATAACCGGTCGCTGCGCATCCAGGGGGATGCGGAGTGCGTGCTCGCCGCGCTGTCCGGGCTGCTCGAGGAAACCGGCCGGGCCCACGCCGACCCGGACTGGCTTGAAAGCTGTCGGAAAAAGCGCGCCGAGTGGGACGCGTACCGCCAGCTTCGCTTCGACCATCCCGTTCTCTTTGATGAAAAATGGCAAAGGCCTCTTCTCACACAGCCGGCGGCGATCAAGGCGGCGGTTGATTTCGCCGATGAGCACGGCTGCATCAAGCTGTTTGACGCGGGGGACGTGCAGGCAAATGGATTCCAGATCACTTCTGATGACGAGCCGGGGCGCACATTTACCGAAACAGGCGCATCCTATATGGGATTTGCGGTCTCGTCCATGCTCGCATTCGCGCTGGAAGGAGGGACGGATTATCCCATCGCATTTACCGGCGACGGGAGTTTTATGATGACGCCCCAGATCCTCGTCGACGCCGTGCGCTATCACCTGCGGGGCATGATCCTGCTCTTCGACAACAGACGCATGGCGGCCATCACCGGCCTGCAGTACGCGCAGTACGGCTCAGAATTCCGGACGGATGACGAAGTGGAAATCGACTACGTGAAAATGGCCTCCGCCTTCCGCGGTGTGAAAGGGTTTTACGGAGGCGACAGTCTCCCGGCTCTGAAACTGGCGCTTGAAGAGGCATACCGGCACGACGGTCTCTCGGTCGTGCACATCCCGGTTTATTTCGGGCAGGACGAGATGGGCGGCCTGGGCGTCTTCGGCGACTGGAACGTCGGCAACAATTGCGAACGTGTCCAGCGCACCCGGCATGAGATCGGTCTGTAAAGTTAAAAGCCCTGAACGGGGTCTGACCCCGTTCAGGGCTTTTAACTTACTCTCGTTCAATTCACTTAACTTCGTTCCCAAGAGAAGCCGTGAACCGGAAATACAGAATATATGAGATAATCACCGTACAGATGTCCGCGGTGACCTGAGTCAGCACGATCCCGTTCTGGCCAAGCAGCGCGTCCAGGAGAAACAGCATCGGGATGTTGAAAACAGCCCATCTGACCACGGCGAGAATAAGGGACAGCCGTCCCTCGCCAACGGCCTGGAAAAAGTGGACCAGGTGAAAGCACAAAAACATGAAGGGAGTCGCAACCGCCCTGCACCGGAGGAACACCGTACCGATCTGCACGGTCTCGGCATCATTGATGAAGACCCGCATGATTTGCGGCGCAAAGAGAACATACATCGCAACACTGACCGCGCCGACGATCAGGCCGGCTGTCCTCGTAAAATGAAGAACCTGCTTCATGCGCCGATGGTTGCCATTTGCATAATTATAAGCCGCGATCGGCACCATCCCCTGGCATAACCCGATCCCCACGTTCAGCGGAAGCCGTTCCGCTTTGAGCACGATGCCGACAGCCGCCATCGGAATATCGCCGTGGGCCGTCATAAGACGGCCGATGATCATGTAGTCGACATCAAAAAGAAGCGTCGCAACGGAAGCCGGCACACCGACGGAAAACAGTTCCCTGATGTACTTGCCATCCGGAAGGCCGGCGGACGGATTCAGCGTCAGCACCGTTTTTCCCTTCAGCCGCCAAAGCACGATAATGAAGTAAATGCAGGCAGCCACATTGGACAGCATGGTAGCCAGGCCGGCGCCAAGAGTCTCCATTCCCCTCGGAAGGATTACGAACATAAAAAGCGGATCAAGCGCGATATTCAGAAGCCCGCCCATCGAGACCCCGATACCGGCCTGTCTGGCGCATCCGACGCTCCTCAAAAGTCCGGCCATTGTCATGGAAAGAACGGTCGGAACCGCCCCTATAACCAGAACGCAGAATGCGTACTGCCGGGCATACGAAACGGTATCCGGGCTTGCTCCGAGCAAAGCGAGGAACTTATCCATTCCGATGAAAAAAACCGCAGAATAAAGAAGCGCCGTCCCCATCGCAGCCACTATGCTGAACATACTGATTTTTGAAGCCGCTCTCTCATTTCCTGCTCCCAGCAGACGCGAAATCAGAGTGCCTCCGCCTATGCTGTACAGATTCGACAGTGGTATGCAGATGTTAAACACAGGCAGGATCAGCGACGCGGCCGCGACCATGTACGGATTCCCGCTTCGTCCGATGAAAAATGTATCAGCCAGACTGTAGATCAGCACAATCAGCTGCCCGATGATGGTCGGAACCGCCAGGGTCATCAGTGCTTTGGGGACACTCATCCGCTCGAAAATCTCACGGTTGTCCCGGACTTTTATTTGTTTCATCATTTTCAATCCATATCACACAGGAAACGATCGATACCTATATCGTAGGACATCACCGTGCGCCCGTGCATTTCCTTCTTTATTCCCGCAATCTTTCCGTCCATGACGTCCCGGGCGCCCCGGATCAGATCCGGGATCAGGCTCTTATCGACGGGCATCCCGGCGTGGGAGGGATAGATGCAGTCAAATGAAGCCTCCTGTTCAAGCAAATGCGTAAGCCCGAGCACATAGGCTTCCATATCCCGGTACGGGCCAAACATATAGATATCACCCCCGGCCTGAATCGGATCGCCGCCGATCAGGCACCGGTTCTTTACGTCCAGCACGGTAATGCTGCCCGGGGTGTGGCCCGGCACATGCATGATTTTGAGCGGTCTGTTACCGAGATCAAGCAAGGTGCCATCATAAACCGGCATGATCTCGCCGGCGCCGTGATTCAAAACATGGTAGACACAGGCCTCCGACGGGTGCATATACATGCGGGAAAAAGCTTTGTTCCCCGCGATGTGATCCATGTCCGCGTGGGTATTCAGAAGCTTGAACGGCAGATCCGTCACACCGCGCACGAGTTCCGGGATATCGAGACCGCTGATCCCGGTGTCGATCACAAGCGCCTCATCATCTCCTGCAAGAACAAAAATCCGCACTCCGCCATCATCAATCACCCAGGTATTCTCGAACAATACTTTCATCTTTTCCTCCTCTTGCTCTGCCGGCAGAAGTTAGTCGAACTGAACAAGTGTTAGTTAAAAGTCTTGAACGGGGTCAGACCCCGTTCAGTTCCTTTAACTCCTCAGCTCATGAACGTCTCCAGAAACGTGCAGACACATTCATGCCGGTCCCAAAAGATCTTGTCGCCGACCTGGTAATTGCTCCGCCCGTCCGCCTGGTCCCGCTTGAGCACGGACATAATCTTCTTAAGGGAGTAATCGCCGCCGCACGCGTTAAATATACGCGTAGCGCCGTTTTTCCCTCCGAGATGCCTGATCTCACAGTACATTACGACGGCCCAGGCGTTCCTCGTATATGTGGACGTACAGTCACGCACGAACGTCTTCATATAATTCCGGAACTGGGCGTCCTGGCATGCCTTGCCGGCCTTTGACTTCAGCAGCTTGATGATCACTTTCTTCTGCTTCGAGGACGGACGCCAGCGCATCGCCGTAATATCCCTGTTCAGATAATTCTCAATGCGTTTGCCGGCCGGAAGCTTCGAATCGATTTTCCTGAACGCAGCCTTGTCCTTATTGAAAATGGCCTTCAGCAGCTCCTGTGCTTCCGGTCCGTAACACTGCGGCCACCCGATCGTGATCGTGTGCTCATTTGGCGTGTTGTTATACGGCGGGTCATAAGAATCATACTTGAGATTTCCGTAAATCTGGTCCCCGGACTCGACCGCTCCGATGATATTGCCCAGAATCTTATAATCCGCCTTGGTCCCTTTCCACACCCGTTTGGACTTCTTCCATTTCCCGTCCGGCTTGATGAAGCGCGTCAGCGACCACGTCTGCCCCTTTCTTGCCAGATCCTTATACAGATAAATTGCCTGCTTATCCCGGTCCTTTGATTTTTCAACCGTCAGTACATTTTGGGAAATGGCGGATTGAATCAGGAATCCCTTCTTCCGCTCCGTTATGTACCACTTCTGCGCAAGAGAGTCATCCTTCCTGCCCTGACAAACGGCTGTTTTCTTTGTCGTCCCGGCATTCTCCGCCATGAGATAAAGGCCCGATCTCATGTTCCGGATGGTATACAGCCCCTTCCCGGCCGGTTCGACATAAAATGTCTGATACTTCGCATACTTGAGCTTATAGAGCTGCACCTTCGCGCCGGCCGCCTTTGACTTTCCGGCGACACTCAGCACCCGCTTCTTCGAGCAGGAAGGCTCCAGATAATAATACCCTGCCACAACCTTCGCATCTTTCCCGGGCTTCGGCGCAAGCACCGGCTCGGCCGGAGCCTCATGCACGACAGGATCCGCCGCGGCTTCCTGTGCGGTTTCTCCGGCGGCATTTTCATTGGAAATGGCGTTCTCCGCAGCAAAAGCCGGAACAACACAGCAGGTGAGAGCAGCCGCAGCAGCCAGAATCTGCAGCCATCTGACAATACGATTTCGCTTCAATTCTCACTTCCCCCTAACATGAACCCGGAACGGACCCGCTCCGCCGCGCCCGTTCCGGCCTGGTTTTCTTGCCTTCCCTAAAAATTATAATAGCCGCCTTTCTCTTGTCAATCCCGCAGAATCCTCACGGCCTCACTGTTTATAAGGACCTGGTTGCCGCCGTAACATAAAGCCGGCGCGAAAGGCGGGGTTCAGGCGGACTCTGTTTTTTGTTGCCTATTTCGGACGGATCGATGTATACCTATATTGGGGCGTGATGGATCCTCGGAGATCGGGATCGGGAACGGACGAAGCGTCACGCAGACACTTTGTGAAGATTTGCAAGAAGGAGAACAGAACATCTTGGATAAGAAGAATAAACAAACCGCGGTCCGCATTTTAAACAGGATCTGGTGTTTTGCGGCGGGCATACTTCTCGCCGCGGCCGGCATCGCGCTCATCACAATGGATATCCGGGCGCGCACGGACGGACTTACGGCGGAGAAAATGACGCACTTTGGCGTGATCGGGACCCTGCTCCTTATAGCAGGGGGCTCGCTCTGCATCCTGCACCTGCAGGCGCGGCGGGGTGCCTTTGCCCCGCAAAACAATGCTTTTTCCCGCACCGCACCGGCTGGCGGCGGGTTCCGCGTCCCTCCGGAAGGATATCTGGACGCCCGGATCATCGGGATTACGCGCAATCTTCGCACGGAAGGCGGGCGGGAAGGGTTTCATGTGGTTTGCCGCTATCAGGATCCGTCTACCAGGGCTGAGACCACGTTTACCAGTGATCTGCTGCCGAATTATCCCGGGAAAGAGGTGATCGGGCGCACGGTGCGCGTCATGTTTCCGGGGGATGACCCGGATGACTACCATGTCGATCTCAGCAGCATCGAACGATGATTAGAGCACCTTAACGGGGTCAGACCCCGTTAAGGTGCTCTAATCATCCACAAAAAATGTAAGCTTGCCAAACAAACAATTTCGGTTACAATTGTAATGGTATGCCCGGGCCGAAACCCCGGGCAGAGAATCTAACACACTCGTGAGGAGGGTTTATGTCAACAACAAACAAGCAAATCGGTAATCAGCCCATCTACGACGCGAGACCTCTCGGAGCCGGCAAGATGATCATCCTCGGACTCCAGCACATGTTCGCCATGTTCGGCGCAACAGTGGTGGTTCCCCTCATCACCGGACTTGACGTTTCCACAACATTGCTTTTTGCCGGATTAGGCACACTGCTGTTCCATCTCGTGTCAAAGAGAAAAGTTCCCGCATTTCTTGGCTCGTCATTTGCATTCCTCGGCGGATACGCCGCCATCGCACCGCTCGGCGCGGACGGATCTCCCAGCGAATTGCTTCCCTACGCCTGCTTCGGCGTTGCCTGCGCAGGTCTCGTCTATCTGATCCTGGCCGCCCTCTTCAAGGCCTACGGTCCGAAGAAGGTCATGCGCTATTTCCCGCCGGTCGTCACAGGCCCGATCATCATTGCCATCGGTCTCAACCTGGCTCCGTCAGCCCTGAACAACATCTTTTCCCAGGCTGTCGATGAAGCGGGCAACCCGATGTTCAACGCCGCCGGCGCACCGGTCCTCAACAACACCTGGTGGATCGCGGTTGTGGCAATCGTCATCGTCGTGATCTGCAACATCTGGGGCAAAGGCATGGTCAAGATCGTGCCGATCCTCCTCGGCGTGCTCGGTTCTTATCTGTGCGCCGCGATCGCCGGCTACATTGACTTCACGCCTGTGAAAAATGCAGCCTGGTTCGGCTTCCCGATCCATTTTGACAGGACGGTCTTCTCGATCTTCGCAGGAGGACATGCCGATTCAGCGCTTCTGATCAGCGCCATTGTCACGATCATGCCGATCTCGCTTGCGACGATGATGGAACACATCGGTGACATTTCCGCCATTTCCTCTACGGTCGGCGTCAATTACATCAAGGATCCCGGCCTGCACAGAACGCTTCTCGGCGACGGTCTTGCGACCACGCTTGCGTCTCTCTTCGGCGCTCCGGCCAATACCACTTACGGCGAGAACACCGGAGTTCTGACGCTGACAAAGGTCTATGACCCGAGCGTCATCCGCATCGCAGCGGTCTTTGCGGCGCTTCTGTCCTTCTGCCCGAAATTTGCGGCCGTGATCGAGGTGATGCCTTCCGCAACCATCGGCGGCATTTCCCTCGTCCTGTACGGCATGATCTCGGCGGTCGGCATCCGGAACCTGGTTGAAACCAACGTGGATTTCTCCAAGAGCCGCAACGTCCTCATCACAGCGCTCATACTCGTACTTGCGATCGGAATCAGCTACTGCAACATCGGTGCCATCAACATTTCCATCGGTACGATGAATATCAGCCTCTCCGGCCTGGCTGTCGGCTCCCTTGTCGGCATCATCCTGAACGCCATCCTTCCGGGCAAAGACTTTAACTTCAAGGAAAGCGGCCCGAAAACAGGCGTGGATCTGCAGCTCCAGCAGGGCGAAACCCTGACCGAAGTCAGTGAACGCGTCCGCTCCTCACGTAAAAAAGCGGCTGAGCGTGCCGCTCGTCAGGTCGAGCGTGACCGCGACGAATAAGCAAGGCACATGCCTCAGGCCCGCTGAAGTCACGAAAAACCCGTGTCAAAGAGTAAATCACGATTCTCGAAGAGGAATCGTGCGCGAATTGCACAGCAGCGAAGCTGCTTTCCAATGTGCAATTCTGCGA
>CACXFK010000142.1 GCA_902766945.1 uncultured Lachnospiraceae bacterium
ATCATCAGTATACAGGTAAATCCACGTTGCTACAAATGTGAGGTCACTTCATATTATCTGAAGTCACGAGAATCCTGTGTCAAAGATAGAAACGCCCCCGTCTCTGTGTCTCAAAAGCAGGACAGGCACCTCTCTTCGGGTGCCTGTCCGTGATGTTCCTAAAGGATCTATCCGAATATAAGAAGGATCAGTTCTTGTTCAGCTTGACCTGCTGCGATGCGGCATTGGTGTCGGCCGACGCCGTCACGTTGGTCGAGCTGAGCGTCGCGGTCCTGCCGTTCTGGTTGACCAGGCGGTAAACGCCGTTGCTGCTCTTGACGATCCTCCAGCGGCTCGTGCTGTTCTTCGCGCCCTGCACGACCTTGCTGCCGCTCAGATTGAGATACTTCTTCGTCGTGACGTTCATGATGTAATAGAACTCGCCCGACTTGGTGATTCTGAACTGGGACGTCTTCGCTCCCTTGGCTCCGAGAATGATCTGGGCATTCGGAGCGTTGCTGTTCGACTTGACGGACATATACTTGGCGGCCTGTCTCTTGCTGTTCACCCTGTAATTTCCGCCGGAGACCGCAGCCGTCACATATGCATAGGTCGCGGTGAGGGTCGCCGCCTTGGTCACCTTGACCTTGGCTGTCGACTTGGTGCGGCTTGTGCCGTTCACATAAGTGGCGGTGCCGGACCACTGCGAGAACTTCTGTCCCGCAACCGGCGCATTGGCCTTGATCGTCACGATCGTCCCCGATGCATACGTGCCGCTTCCCGATCCGCCTTTGACCGTCAGCTTGAAGGTCTTTTTCTTCTCTGACGGATAGCTGGACGTGCTCATCGGATACGTCTTGTTGAAGGTGCTGTTGTTGAAAGCGGCATCCTTTGCGTGGCTCTTCAGATCCGCATTGCTCTTAAGGAAATACTCATAATCCTGGCTCGCCTGCTTCATGGCCGCGTCCCACGTCGCATCCACGTTGTAATACTTGGAGCCGATGCGCACGATATTCCATGCATGCTGCTCGACACCGTTTGAGCCTTTAGCCCTTCCGGTCACGAGACGGCACTTCACGCCGGCCTGGTTGCACATCCGGTAAAACAGGAGTGCGTAGCCCTGGCAGACGGACTTCTTGTTGATCAGGGCGCCGTAGGCCGTGTAGCTGACCGGCGACTTGACCGTGCTGCTGTTTCCTTCATTATAATCATAGGAAACGCGCGCCGTAATATAATCGTAGATCGACTTGACCTTGTCGTATTCGCTCTTCCCGGACACGCCCAGGGAAGAGAGCGAGGACGCGACCTGCTTCGTGACGGAGGATTCCTTGGACGCGTCATCCCGGTAATTAATCTTATAGGTGCAGTCCACTTCGATGTATCCGTCGTCGATATCGGTCAGGTCCACCTGCTTGGTGACGGATGAGATCGTCCAGTACAGATAATCGCCCGTATTGCCCGCGCCGGTATACTCAAGCGACTTATCGTAGATCTTGTCCCGGATGTCGCTCATCGCGCGGGCGCAGTTTTCGAAGCTGTAGCTGCCGCTGATGTTCGCGGTCACCGTGACCGTGGTCTTCCGCTGCGTCATAGCGGTTCTGAGCGCCTGTGCAGCCGAATCAATGGACTTATAAACAGCGGCGTCAACCGTACGAAGCGATGCGCCATGGATCAGCAGAGCAAGCATGAGGGCTGCAGCTGCTGCAAAAAAGGTCCGAATGCGTTTCCGTCTGTTCGTAGCCATAGTGTCTTCCTTTCAATAAGGCCCGCCGAAGCGGAAGAGGTATGCAGCAAACTCAATTTGTTCATCTGTACTGTAATCAGTATACATGACGATTGGGTAACACGCAAGATCTTTTTTGAAATTTTTTCATCTTTTTGTGACCTCATATGTGACAGGTCCTACTCGGAAGGCTTTCGCATTTTTATATAGGCAAGCTGTTTCAAACATGATACAATACGTCGTGATTCAATCGGACCGGGGCTGATGTGAAACCTCGCACTGTCCCGCATTTATTTGTAAGGAGGATTTATGAGTTGGAAAAAGAACTGATCCATCTGAGCCACATTTCAAAATCATTTGGCGGTAAAGTCATACTGGACGACCTGGACCTCGTCATCCATGAAAATGAATTTGTCACTTTGCTGGGACCGTCCGGCTGCGGCAAAACCACAACCCTGCGTATTCTGGCCGGCTTTGAAACGCCGGATAAAGGATCAGTCATCTTTGAAGGGCGCGACATCACCAATCTTCCGCCCAATAAACGTCAGCTCAACACAGTCTTCCAAAATTACGCGCTGTTCACCCATATGAATGTGGCGGACAATATCGCGTTCGGTCTTAAAATAAAGAAACAGCCCAAGTCTTATATCGATGATAAGATTGCCTACGCTCTGAAGCTCGTCGGCCTTGAGGGCTTTGAAAACCGCTCCGTCAGCCACCTCTCCGGCGGCCAGCAGCAGCGGATCGCGATCGCGAGGGCGATCGTCAATGAGCCGCGCGTCCTGCTTCTGGACGAGCCGCTCGGCGCTCTGGATCTGAAGCTCCGCCAGGACATGCAGTATGAGCTGATCCGGATGAAGAACGAGCTGAGCATCACCTTCCTCTACGTCACGCATGACCAGCAGGAAGCGCTGACGATGTCCGATACCATCGTGGTCATGAATCAGGGCTACATCCAGCAGATGGGCTCTCCGGAGGCGATCTACAACGAGCCCGAAAATGCCTTTGTCGCCGACTTCATCGGAGACAGCAACCTCTTCCCGGGCGTCTTTGTCCGCGATGAGCTCGTCACGATCGACGGCGTTCCGTTCCCCTGTGTCGACAAAGGCTTCGGGAAAGACGTTCCGGTCGATATCGTCATCCGCCCGGAAGACGTGGAACTCGTCGAGAAAGAGCGGGGCACGATCTCCGGTGTCGTGACCGAAATCATTTTCAAAGGCATTCATTATGAGATGTGCGTCGAGGCAAACGGCCGCGAATGGGTCTCTTTGTCCACCCGCCCGCACCTTGTCGGCGAAGAGGTCGGTATCTATGTCGATCCGTTCAACATTCAGGTCATGAACAAGCCTGAGTCCGAAGACGAGGAGGCTGTGAGCACGACATGATTATAAGAAGAAAAACAGCCGGGCTGCTCGGCACCCCGTACATCGTATGGGCGGCAGCCTTTATCGTCATCCCCCTGATCATGGTTGTCTGGTACGGCCTCACGGACGAACACGGCGCATTCACGCTGGCCAACGTCGCCGCGATCGCCGATCCCGCGCACAGCAAGGCACTCCTCATGGCGCTCATCCTTTCGCTGATCGCCACGATCGTCTGCATCCTTCTGGCTTACCCGCTCTGCCTGTTTCTCGTGCAGTCACAGCAGAACTCGACTTCATTCCTGACGATGCTCCTCATCGTCCCGATGTGGATGAACTTCCTGCTGCGCACCTATGCCTGGCAGTCCCTTCTCGAAAAGACGGGGATCATCAACACGGCGCTCAGGGCCATCGGGCTGCAGCCGCTCCGCATGATCAACACGAACGGAGCCATCGTGCTCGGCATGGTGTACAACTTCCTGCCGTTCATGATCCTTCCGGTGTACAACGCGCTCGAAAAGATCGACCAGAACGTCGTCAATGCCGCCCAGGATCTGGGTGCCGGCCGCAGGGAAACCTTTACCAAGGTCATCTTCCCGCTGTCCCTTCCGGGCGTGGTCTCCGGCATCACGATGGTTTTCATCCCGGCTCTCACGACGTTCGTCGTGTCCTCACTGCTCGGCGGCGGCAAGATCCTGCTCATCGGAAATGTCATCGAGCAGGAGTTCATGCTGGCCTATGACTGGAATCTCGGTTCCGGCCTTTCACTGGTCCTGCTCGTCTTTATCATCATCAACGTTGTGGTTTCGGCTCTGATCGAGCGCGATGAGGAGGAACGGGCATGAAAAAGAAGACAAACGGACTTAAAAAACTCTATATCGGGCTCATCTTTGTCTTTATGTACGCGCCGATCGCGCTGCTCATCATCCAGTCCTTCAACAAAAGCAAGAGCCGCGGGCGCTGGGGCGGGTTCACGCTGCAGTGGTATGCCTCCCTTTTCCAGGACGCCTCGATCGGTGAAGCGTTCACCAATACGATCCTGCTTGCGCTCCTGTCTTCCGTGATCTCCGTGGTGCTCGGCACGATGGCCTGCATCTGCATCGGAAGGATGAAGAAACAGACGCGGACGCTGATGATGGGCATCACGAATATCCCGATGCTGAACGCGGATATTGTCACCGGCGTCTCCTTTATGCTTCTGTTCCTGACGCTGCGCATCCAGTTCGGCTTCGGCACGATCCTGCTCGCGCACATCACATTCAACATCCCGTACGTAATCCTGAGCGTCATGCCCAGATACCGGGAGCTGAATCCGCATATTTACGAAGCGGCGCTTGATCTGGGCGCTTCGCCGGCTTACGCATTTTTCCATACCGTACTGCCGGAGATCATGCCCGCGATCCTGTCGGGCGGCCTGATGGCCTTCACGATGTCCATCGACGACTTCATCATCACGCACTTCACGGCGGGTGCAGGCGTGCACACGCTCTCGACCAAGATCTACTCGGAAGTCAAGCTTGGCATCAAGCCCGAAATGTACGCACTGTCCGCGATGATCTTCATCACGGTTCTGGTCCTTTTATGCCTTGTGAACCGTGTCCAGGGCGATCTGGATCTGAAAGCAAAGGAGGCGAGGGCATGATCAGAAGAAAAGCGGCGCTCATCAGCGCGGTCACGGCGGTATCCCTTGTGCTTGCCTCCTGCGGGATCAGCAACCATCCGAGAGACAACGCCCCCGACGACGACAGCAATCTGCTCTACGTCTATAACTGGGGCGAATACATCGATCCCGAGACCATTGAAATGTTCGAAGAAGAAACGGGATACAAGGTGATCTACGACGTCTTCGAGACCAATGAGATCATGTATCCGAAAGTCGCGGCGGATCCGTCCCAGTACGACGTCATCTGCCCGTCGGACTACATGGTCGCCAAGATGACGGAAGCCGGACTCCTCGCCGAGCTCGACTACGACGCCATGCCGAACGCAAAAGCCAACATCGGGGAAGAATACTGGGAAACAGCCCGCGGATTTGACCCGGAAAACAAATACTGCGTCCCCTACTGCTGGGGAACGGTCGGCATCCTTTACAACACGGATCTCGTGGACGACGTCGTGGACAGCTGGGATATACTCTGGGATGAGAAATACAACGACGATATCCTGATGCAGGACAGCGTCCGTGACCTCTTCGCCGTTGCGCTTAAGAAACTGGGCTACTCGCTCAACACGCTCAATGAAGATGAACTGCAGGAAGCAAAAGAACTTCTGATCCGGCAGAAGAAGCTTGTCCAGGCCTACGTCATCGACGAAGTCCGTGACAAGATGATCGCGGGTGAATCAGCCCTCGGCGTCATCTATTCCGGTGAGGCCGAGTTCTGCCGGGAGGAAAACGAATCGCTCCGCTACTGCATTCCGAAGGAAGGCACCAACGTCTGGATCGACGGCTGGGTCGTCACCAACGATTCGCGGCACAAAAAAGCCGCGGCAGCGTGGATCGACTTCATGTGCCGCGGCGATATCGCCCTGAAAAACTTTGAATTCCTGTACTACTCCACCCCGAACACGGCGGCGATGGAACTGATGGATGAAGAGACGCTTGAAAATGACGTCCTCTTCCCGAACGTCTCCGAACTGGATCTGGAGCCTTTCCGCTATATCGGAGAGGAAGGCGACCGCCTCTACTACCGTCTCTGGAAAGAAATCAAGAGCGCGTAAAGGCTGTGAAAAGTCAGTCGGCAAGGCCTGTCCGCACCAGGATACACAAAAGCGGATAGGCAAGGCCGTCGGCTTTCCCGGCCAGCGCGGTAAACCGGCTGAAGGAGGCAGTCTCCGCAAGGATCTCAGGATAACGCCTTCTCACCATACGGACAAAGCCCCTGAACTCCCGGCAGTGCTGCGCGGAGACGGGCAGCATACAGATATATTTCAGGTGCCTGGACAGCTCCATTTTGATTCGATTAAGGACGAGATCGCGCTTAGACGCGCACATGTCCGCGTGTTCATCGTAGAAACGGAAGATATGTCCAAGCACTTTTCTGTGCTCTTTATAGTGCTTCGCGATCCCGCTCGCACTGACGCTCTGCCCTTCCACACCGATCCGGTAGACATAGACCGGCATGTGAAGAGCCAGTACGGTCTGCACCAGCGGAACCGGATACATAGCATATTCGATATCCGTGTAAAAG
Organism: uncultured Lachnospiraceae bacterium; assembly: GCA_902766945.1. Classification (GTDB taxonomy): domain Bacteria; phylum Bacillota; class Clostridia; order Lachnospirales; family Lachnospiraceae; genus Chordicoccus. The sequence continues at coordinate 6,252 of CACXFK010000142.1, forward strand.
CAGTGCTCGGTGATCGGGCGGCCGGTTTGCCGAAGCAGCGCGGTCTTGTAAGTCACCGAATGCATCGGAAGAAGTCCGGGCACCGTCACATGTTCAAAAGAGACCGTCTCCTCTGCCTGATCAGGCAGATAATCCCTGAGCACCTCTTCTCCGCTCCCCTCGTCATGCCTCAATACCTGCGTCACAACGAGATCCGCGTCCGTATCGTTCAGGACCGCGGTCAGATCGGCGAGCCGTTCCGGGACAAACCAGTCATCTCCGTCCAGCTGTTTAAAATAGCGGCCTTTCGCCTCGCGGACGCCGCAGTTGATCGTGGAGCCGTATCCGCCGTTTTCCTTGTCGATCACCCGGAATGTGCCCGGCAGGGCTGACTCGTACTCCTTCGCGATCTGAGAAGTCCGATCCGTCGATCCGTCATTTACGATGAGGACCTCGATCTCATCCGGCACGCCGGCGTCCCGGATTGAGTCCAGGGCTTTCCGGATCGTTCCTTCCACGTTGTAAGCAGCAATCGATATCGTCAGTACTTTTCCCATCCTGCCTGTCCTCTCTCCGTCCGTCAGACGGCGCTCTCTTTCCCGAACACGGTTTCCCGGATCCTTCGGCACACGCGCTCCGCTGCGTGTCCGTCCTCGTAAGAAACCATGGCGCGGAGGGCGGCTTCCGCTTTCGCGGCTGAAGCTTCTTCGTCGAGATGCCGGAATGCGTTCAGCAGCGCTTCCTCGTCACGGCAGATGATGCCCGGCCACTCCTCGATCGGCGTAAAGAATCCGCGGTCTTCCCCGACGTAATCATCCAGGTCCGGCACATATAAGAAGCAGGGCTTTTTGCGGAGTGAGAAATCCCAGATGCTGGATGAGTAATCCGTGACCAGGATATCGGCCGCACACAGCAGTTCCTGCATATCCGGGTACTGGCTTACGTCCAGTGCCTCTTCATCTTCCCCGTCCTGAAGGCCATAAGCGTGATGCTCCCGCTTCCAGATCCGGACCGCATCCGTTCCGAAACGCGCGGCGAGCGCCTCGCGGGCTGCCTGATAAGGAAATGTGACGCTGCGCGCCTTTGGATCGAGGACATTCCGTCTGAATGTCGGGGCGTACAGAACGACCAGGTCCTCTTCTCCCGTCCCGAGAGATTCCCGCACGCGGCTCCGCACCTTCCGCACCACGGACGGCCTGAAAAAGAGATCGTTGCGCGGCATGCCGCTTTTCATCACTTCCCCGGTATACCGGTAGCCGTCGATATTGGACTTTGTAAATGCCTCCGAACTCGTCAGGAAGAGATCGACATATTCGTTCATCTGCCGGGCCCGCCACAGATCCAGTTCACCGAGCTCACCCTTTTCAAATCCCACTTTCTTGTAAGCGCCGCCGGCATGCCAGGTATTGATCACCAGCTGGCCCGGCCGTTTCGGAAGATAGGATTCCGGGATGCGGTTATAGACCACGACGCGGGCGGTCAGCATCTCATACAGCCAGCGCACGGAATGAATGCGGACGCCGCGGATCCCCCGGATCCGGCTCCATTTTTCAGGATCCGAAAAAGCCCACACCAGATCATAGTGTCCGGGATCCTTCTTTTTCAGGTATTCGCAGATATACTTCGGATTGCAGGTGTATCCCACGCCGGTGTCATAGCTGCAGAATATGATCCGGTTCCTCCGGATCGGAAAGACATAAAAGAGCGTGAGCAGGCGTTTCAGTGCTTTCCGGTATAAGACAGAAATAGCCGATTTCATACATCCTCCCCGAAATCAATCTCCATGACCGGATGCTGTTCCCGGTCTTCCTCCGGCGGCAGTTCCATATAGTGTTCCCCGTAGAGCGCGTGGAAGTAACCGATATATCCGTACGGAATCGGAATCTTCCTGCCCTCAAAGTCCGACTTCCGTGCCCGGCACATATCGAACCTCTTATACAGTTCCCCGAAGAAATGCTTTCTCCCGGAAGGAATGGCCACATACCGCGAATGGTCGTCATGGCAGGCGCTGTAGACGCGATAGGTCAGGTACGACATCTGATCCAGCGAGAGGAACGAAACCAGTCGGCCGAGACGGGCCTTCTGCTCAAAAGACTCCCGGAGCGCTTCATTGTCTCCGAAATACGGCTCGAGATACGGCATGTCGTTCCAGGTCTTCCGGGCCGACATGAGAAGGCCCATGAAGAGGCAGGCCGTACCGTGGAGCTTTCGCAGCAGCGGTTGATTCCACGTATTTTCAAGGATAAAGATATCGATCGCGATGCCCGAGTCCTCCGGCTTTTTGGACAGCTCGTTGTAGGAGCGGCAGATCGTCCCCTTTTTCTTGATCTGGCAGACGGCCATCCCGTGCCCGCCGCCAAGTTCGGGGGCCGCAAGCGAATAGAGGCTTCCGAGCTCCTTGTCAAACACCTTCTTGAGCTTCTCGAAGTCCGCTCTCGGCATCATCAGGTCAATATCGTCGTCCCACGGGATAAAGCCCTTGTGGCGGATGCTTCCGAGGATCGTGCCGCCGCTGGCCGTATAGAAAATATGATGCCGCCTGGCGACCGCATCAAAATCTTCGTACATCGTGAACACAACGTGCTTCAGTTTCTCCAGTTCCTCCGGGGTCAGCTTCCTGACCTTGCCGCCCGCGGCGAAGCCTTCCTTCCGGATCTTAAATCCGTCCGCCGATGCGGCGCTCCTCAGCGCTTTGAAAATGCCCATCTTCTCTATCGTCTCCTCATCTCACAAGGCACGGCGCAGACAGCCTGCCTGGTCAGAAACTTCCCTCGTACCGCTTGTGCAGGAACCGGGCCATCAGGAACGCGGTCCCCTTCCGGAGCCAGTTCGTGCGCTCGGTATTAAAATACGGCAGTTCCAGGACGTCTTCCGCCTTCACACTCCCTGTCAGGATCTGATGATCCAGCCAGACGTTGAACAGGATCTCGCTCACCCGCCCGTACAGGCGTCCCTGATAAGCGGACAATTGCTCCTTCTGCTTCCCGCCCGATTCAAGTGCGTTCTTCAGTTCAAATAAAATGGCGAACAGCCAGCTGCAGTAGGCGTCCATGAGATCCCGCCTCATGATCGCCATGTTGAACATATAGCCCCAGGTCCGGCCGAAGACTTTGTCGCAGGACGGCAGGTACTCCGGGTAAAGCCCGGCGAGAATGCTGCGGACCTCGTCCAGCTGCTCCGCGTAATGCGTGTGTGCATAATGAGAATACAGCGTCTCGATCCGGTACTTTCTCTTAACCGGCACAAAGATGCTGTACCGGTGCGTGAGCGGGAGGAGCTCCCGCTCTTTCAGGACATCCTGAACCGTGTGCCCCGATGCGTCAGGCGAAGCAAAATGGCGCCTGTAATGAACAAGTCCGATATAGTCCTCCGGCCGGTTCTTCCAGGCCCAGTAGAGCCCGGTCAGTTCGCAGAAACCGGCGTTCAGCCCGGAGATGTGGTCGCTTCCCGTATCGTCGCGCGCGTAGCCCAGATCAAGAGGGGCGCCGGTCCCGTCCGTCTTCCCTTCCGCTCCGACGTGAAGCGGCAGGTACATCGGATCCTCTGGCATCGGATACGGTTTATGTGCGGCCACCACGACGCAGACTGTATTTTCTTTTTTCATCCGTCCGCTCCTTGTGATGTCATGTCTCATCTTCATCCAACCCGGATGAACGCAGCCTCTTGCCGGGAATCAGTTTCCCGAGTACGGTCTGCTCCATTTCCAGAAGAACAGGCTCTTTTTCCAGCGTCAGAAGTCCCGCGTAAACGCCGAAGAAGAGCACAGCCGACAGCGCAAGCACAAGGAAGCACTGCCACGAAGTATCGCGTCTCAGCACGAATTTAAGCCAGACCGAGGCAATGCCGGCAGCCGGCACGGCCGTCAGGATCTTCTTCCAGGGAATCCGCTTAAAGGCATCCCGCACTTCATCCCGGAGCGAGACATACTGCCAGATGAGCACGACGGCCTCTGCCGAGAGCGTACCGATCGCCGCGCCTGCGGAACGCATCCCCGGAATCAGAAGAAAGTTCAGGATGAGATCCGTCACGGCGCCCGCGATCTCCGAATAAAGGACGACCTTTTCCCTTCCGAGGGGCACCAGCATCTGGATCCCCATGATATTGGTCAGTCCGATAAAGATCAGCGTCGGCATGATGATCTGCATCGGTGCCACCGAATTCCGGTAGGCGCTGCCGGACAAAAAGCCGATTCCTTCCTCGGCGAAAAGGATAAAATAGCAGGCCGCCGGGATCGACGTCAGCGCAATAAAATGCAGCGCTTTCCCGCTGATTCTCTGAAAAGCCTCCCTCTGCCCGTGTTCAATGTAATAGGAAGCCCTGGGCAGAAGCACCGTACCAAGGGACGTGACGATGCTGACCAGGATCTGCTTGACCCGTACCGCGGCATCGTAGTAGCCGACGTCCTGATTGGTCGTCATGAAGCCCAGCATCAGCGTGTCCAGATGGGTATAGACCGTCGCGGCGCAGGCCATCGCGAAAAAGATGCCGACAGCTTTAAAATGCCGGGTATACCGGCAGCCGCTGATCCCGCGAAGCGACACGTACCGCCGGGCGTGAAGGAGATTCATCAGTCCGGAAGCCGAGGCGGCAAAGACCGAGATCGCGCCGTACATGACATAATCGGATTCCGCGTGTACGAGCAGGAACATCGCGAGGAGCGCGATGAACTTGAACACAAGAGAGCGGACCGTGATATAGGTGTACTGCTCCAGTCCCTTGTAGAGCCACTCCATCCCGATCGCGGAAAACAGGATCGTGCTGCTCACGATCAGGTAGAGCAGGCGGTCTTCCCTGAGGCGCGGCACGGTCAGGAGGGCGAGAAAAAGTCCCGCATATGCGGCCGCGCTCATCACCAGGTTCAGCGTCAGGAGTTCCTTCACGGTCCGGCTGAGCTTCTCGCGATCATCCCGGACCTTCGCGCAGGCGCGGACGCCGTAAGTGGGGACGCCAAGCTGGGCAAACATGTTGAAATAAGACACCAGCGAGGTCGCAAAGCCCACTTTTCCGTATCCGGCCGGCCCGAGAATCCGCGACACATACGGGAAGGTGATCATCGGAAAGATGAAAGAGGACATCGCCAGAAGCGCATTCATGATGAAGTTTTTCTTTATCGAAATCGTCTTCTCCGCCATGTCCTCTCAGGCACTCTTTACTTTTTGGCCTTCTGTCCTTTCTTCCGTCCGTATTTCACGAAATATTTCAGGGCCCCGTAATCATCGTACCGGTACTTCTTCCGGATCGATGGATACTTCTTGATATAGTAGTAGAAATTGTAGATCTTTTTATAGCTCTTTCCCTTATACTTCGTAAGGGGCTTTTTCATCTTCGTGCATCCGGTGCCGTGCCAGCCTTTCTTGCTGCCGATCTTGATGTAGTGCAGATAATACTTCTTCCACTGCCGGCGGTACTTGCGTCTCAGCGACGGATACTCGTTGATATACGACTTGACGTTGAACGAAGCGGATGCTCTCTGCAGCTTCTTCATACCGTACCTGACAAAGTACCTGAGCGCTGCTTTCGGCTTGTTTCCGTACTTCTTTCTGAGCGACGGATACTTCTTCATATAATAGTTGAAGTCATATACAGCCGCGTAGTCCACGCCTTTATAAACCGTGACATAGCTCTTCTTCGCCGTCTTCGGCGTCGGCGTCAC
>CACXFK010000143.1 GCA_902766945.1 uncultured Lachnospiraceae bacterium
ACCGATACGATCAGGGAATTGACGCTTCTGGAAAACGCCTGGAAGATGGAGCCCATCACAATGCACAGAGCCGCGATCGGGAAGTTGGTGCCGATGATGCGGAGCGCCGGTACGCCGATGCGGAGCATTTCCTCGGAAGCATCGAAAAATCCGAGCAGTTGCACCGGAAAAACCTCAAAGATCAGCGTACCGGTCAGCATGATCCCGAGAGCCAGCTTCATCGAGAAGGAAAGCGTCTCATCGATGCGCTTCTTGTTCCGGGCGCCGTAGTTGTAGGCGAGGATCGGGATCAGGCCGCCGTTCAGGCCGAACACGGGCATAAAGAAGAAGCTCTGCAGCTTGAAGTATACGCCGAAGACCGCCTGCGCAGTCGCTTCAAACGGCTTCAGGATCATATTCATGAGGAACGTCATCGCGGATCCGATGGACATCATCAGGATCGAAGGAACCGCAACCTCATAGATCCTGCGGATGGTCCAGCCGTCCGGATGCAGGATCTCATGGAATGAAAAACGGATCTCTTCATTTTTCTTCAGATTGAAGAAGAGACCGATGCACGCGGCGATGCACTGCCCGAGCACGGTCGCGTACGCGGCGCCGGCGACGCCGAGGCGCGGAAATCCGAGAAGGCCGAAGATCATGATCGGATCAAAGATGATGTTGACAACGGCGCCGGTCATCTGGGAGATCATGCTGTAAACCGTCCGGCCGGTCGACTGCAGCAGCCGCTCGAACGTCATCTGGAAGAAAATCCCCATCGAGAGCGTCGTCACGATGCCGAGATAGGTCTCTCCCATCACCCGGATCTCGGCGTCCGGGGTCTGCATCGCGATGAAGGGCTTCGAACAGAGGAAGCCTAGGATGACAAACGCGATGAAGCTTAAGAAAATGACGAATAATCCGGTATTGGCCGCCTTGTCCGACCGGTCGAACTTCTTCTCTCCAAGCGACTTGCTTAAGAGCGCGTTGATGCCGACCCCGGTGCCGGAGCCGATCGCGATCATCAGGTTCTGCATCGGGAAAGCCAGTGTAACCGCGGTCAGCGCGCTTTCCGAGAGCATGGACACGAAGATGCTGTCCACGATATTGTAGAGTGCCTGCACGAGCATCGAAAGCATCATCGGCAGGGACATATTGAGAATCAGCTTTTTGACGGGCATTACGCCCATCTTGTTTTCACGTACTTCCAACTTCCTTCCCCTCTAAACAACTCTTCAGTACCTGCGGCAAGGCATCCCTGTATGCAGGCGTTCCGTTCCTGCATATCAGCGCATAGCATCCCTGTATGCAGACGTGCCGTTCCTCAATATCAGCGTATCACACATACAGCCTGATGTCACGCAAAGTACGGAAACGCAAAAGCGGATCGCGATGACGCCGATCCGCTGCCCTTGCAATTTCATTATATACGACGCTTATAAACCGTCTTTTAAGCGGTCACTCGCACAGATTCCCGACGGTTCTCGGGAACGGGAGGACGTCGCGGATGTTCTGCATGCCGGTCAGGTACATCACACAGCGCTCAAACCCGAGTCCGAAGCCGGAATGGCGGGTCGAACCGTACTTTCTGAGGTCGAGATAGAAGCCGTACTGGCTGAGATCCATCCCCAGTTCGTTCATGCGGGTGATGAGCTTGTCGTAGTCGTCCTCTCTCTGGCTGCCGCCCATGATCTCGCCGATGCCGGGGACCAGGCAGTCCATCGCCGCGACGGTCCGGCCGTCGTCATTTTGCTTCATGTAAAATGCCTTGCAGTCCTTCGGATAGTTGATCACGAAGATCGGCTTCTTGAAGACCTGCTCGGTCAGATATCTCTCGTGCTCCGTCTGAAGCTCCGCGCCCCACTCCGGCTTATACTCAAACGTCTTTCCGGACTTCTGGAGGATATCGATCGCTTCGGTATACGTCACGCGGCCGAAATCGGAGCCGGCGACGTGATTCAGCCTTTCCAGAAGGCCCTTGTCGACGAAGCTGTTGAAAAAGGCCATTTCCTCAGGCGCGTTCTCAAGCACGTAGCGGATGACATATTTCAGCATGTCCTCCGCGAGGTTCATATTGTCCTCCAGATCGGCGAACGCCACTTCCGGCTCGATCATCCAGAACTCGGCCGCGTGCCGGGCCGTGTTGGAGTTCTCGGCGCGGAACGTCGGGCCGAAGGTATAGATGCGGCGGAAAGCCTGGGCAAACATCTCGCCGTTCAGCTGTCCGGACACCGTGAGGTTCGTTGATTTTCCGAAGAAATCCTGCGCGTAATCCACGCTGCCGTCCTCGGTCTTCGGCAGGTTCATCAGGTCGAGCGTCGTCACCTGGAACATCTCGCCGGCGCCCTCTGCGTCAGAGCCGGTGATGATCGGGGTGTGGACGTAGACGAAGCCTCTCTCCTGGAAGAACTGATGGATCGCGTACGCAAGGAGCGAGCGCACGCGGAACGTCGCCTGGAACGTGTTCGTGCGCGGGCGGAGGTGCGGAACCGTGCGGAGGAATTCCATGCTGTGGCGTTTCTTCTGCATCGGGTAGTCCGGCGTGGACGTTCCCTCGATCTCCACCTTGTCCGCCTGGATTTCAAATGGCTGTTTCGCCTGCGGCGTCGCGACGAGCGTGCCCGTCACGATCACGGCGGTGCCGACGTTTAAGTGGGCCACTTCTTCGAAGTTGTCCATCCCGTCGTGGAACACGACCTGCAGCGTCTCGAAAAACGTGCCGTCGTGCAGCACCATAAAGCCGAAGGTCTTTGAGTCGCGGATACTCCGGACCCAGCCGCCGACGGTGACTTTCTGATCAATAAACGTTTGGGTTTCTTTGAATAATTCTTTTACCGTTACCAGTTTCTGCATGTGTCTCCCTTCGATTGTTACAGCTCAAGGCCCTTGAAGCGGACCTTCATATATCCTTTGATCAGTTCCACGCACTCGTCGAGGCTGAACTTTGACGTATCAAGGCTCAGATCGTAGCCGCGCACGTCATCCCAGCGGCAGCCCGTAAACTGCTCCGTATACTCGGCCCGCCGCTTGTTGGCCCTGTCCACGTATTTTTCAAGTTCTCTTCTCGGCAGCGATTTTTTATTTGCGGCCTGTTCGATCAGGTACTCGCGCGGCGCGTGGACAAAGACGTGGAGGACATTTGGAGCGTCCTTCAGCACGTACCCCGCACACCGCCCTACGATGACGCAGGACTCGGTTTCGCAAAGATGCCGGATCACCTTGGCCTGATAGTTGAACAGATTCCGGTCCGATGTGAAATCCCTGCTCTCCGGGGAAATCAGTTCTCCCCGATACACATCGTGGGCCGCGCGGAAGAGCGACGTTTTCCGGAACAGCTCGTCCGCATTATTGAAGAGCGCTTCATTGATGCCGGATACATCGGATGCAATCTTCAGGATCTCTTTGTCGTAATAATGTACGCCCAGCTCTTCAGAGAGTCGTTCCCCGAGTGCGCGTCCGCCGCTGCCGTATTCACGGTTGATCGTGACGGTAATCTTCTGATTCATCCCCTGCCTCCTTCCTTTACTTCAA
>CACXFK010000144.1 GCA_902766945.1 uncultured Lachnospiraceae bacterium
CCGCTCCGGTCCGGTTTGCCGAGCGTGACCGTTCCGGTCGCGGCCCATTCGCATCCGCGGACATATAAGCCCAGATAGTCAAAGCGTCGGAACATATCGATCCCGTGACCGAGGATACAGCCGAACACGCGCCCTTTTCCGTATGTATTTTTCCACGCCACCGGGACGTCGGTGTTCACCCCGGGGAGCTTGTTCAGATCGCCGTCCGGGACTTCCACCGGATGATGCTTCGGCGGCCAGCCCTCCACTTTGTAATAATTCACGTCATCATAGGCCGTCGCAAGGACTTTCGGATCCGTCCCCGGATACTTCCGCACCCCGCCGAACAGATCTTCGGTGCAGCACATGATCTCCGGATTCAGGCCGTCCGTGATCGGATCTCCCGGCACAACCTTCGCAATAAAGTCATCCTTCGGCGCTCTGCGGCAGCACTCACTCGGCACGTAATATCCCCATGCCTGATAGTACGCTTCCGGCATCCCCGGATCCAGGATCGCCGCGCTGTGCTCGATCACAAGACCGCCGCCCTCCCGGACGAAGCGGAACAACGTCTCTTCCGCCCCCTCGTCCAGTCTTTGATAGCGGTCCACAGGCATATTCTTTCCGTCATAGTCGTAGATCAGAAGATCATAGCCCCGCACGGTTTCCATCGTGGCTCCGCGGAATTCCTCCGTCACTTTCACATCGAAACGGCCGGTGGATTCAAGCACCGTCCGGATGCGCTCATTTGCCTCCCTGTAACTGTGTTCAATGGTCAGCTTTCCGCTTACGATCAATACCTTTATTTTTCCCATATCTCCACCTTATGCTTAATCGAAAGATGACAATGAGGAATGTCCCCATTGTCATCTTTTTCATCACGGTTCAAAATCAAATTTTTCAAAAACCTTTTTCCCCGTATACTTCTTGAGGCTTTCCTCGCCATCCAGCACGCGGATCGCGCCGGCCGCCATCGCCTCCATCTCGAACTCGCCCGGATAAGCTGTCACCGGTGCGATAAAGCTGCAGGCCTCCGTGATCTGTCCGACCAGATCCTTGCTGTGGACCATGCCGCCGCCGAGAAGGATGCCGTCTACCTTGCCGTGGAGGGCGGCCGCCATCGCGCCGATGCCCTTCTCGATCTGGTAGATCATCGTGTTCCAGACCATCTCCGCGTACTTGTCTCCCTTTGCCGCGCGGTCTGTCACCTCGATCGCGTCCGAGATGCCGAGGTGGCTGACGAAGCCGCCGGTTCTCGAGCAGAGCTTTCTGGCTGCCTTCGGCTCAACATTGTTGTCTTCCATATAATCAAGAAGATCATAGACAGAAATGGAGCCGCAGCGCGTCGGAGCCATCGGGCCTTCGCCGCCGACGATGTCATAGCCGTCGATCATCTTGCCTGCGCGGTGCGCGGAAACGGAAATGCCGCCGCCGATATGGCAGACCACGAAGTTGCACTCTTCGTACTTCTTTCCGAGCACTTCCTTGCTGTGGCGGATCGCGGTTTCCTTGAGGTTCAGGGCGTGCAGATGCACGGTGCGGTAAACGCCCTTGATCCCCGTCATGCGGGCCAGGTCCTGAAGCTCATCCGTGTCCGGAGGATTGACGACAAAAGCCTTGCCGCCGTACTGCTCGGCAAATTCTCTCGCGAGCTGGGGTCCGAGCGTCGCCGGATGAACGACGCCGTTCGCGCAGGTCTTTGCGTGCTCAAGAATCAGGTCATCGATCTCATAGGTGCCGCCTTCGGTCGAGATGAGGCCGCCCCCGCGTCCGACAAATACGTCGACGCCTTCAAGCGTAAGACCTTCATCCTTCAGGATGCCAAGGATCATGTCGCGGCGGTACGGAAGCTGTCCTGCCATACCTTTGAACTTCGCGAGCTCATCCGCGTCATGTGCTACATTTTTGGAAAAGAGACACTTGTCCCCGTCGAACATCGCGACCTTTGTGGAGGTCGATCCGGGGTTGACCGCAAATACCCGATAGCTCATCTTGATCTCTCCTTACATCTCCTCTTCGACAAGGTCAACCAGTGCACCGACTGTTTCGCAGGCGGAAGCTTCCTGAAGGGTAACGGCTGCTTCCAGTTCGTTTTCGATCTCGGCTACCAGCGCGACCATCTGGATCGATGCGCCCTGAAGGTCATCCTTGAAGCTTGTGTTGACCGTGATCTCGGACGGGTCCTTCTTGTAGGAAATGGCAACGAGTTCGCAAACCTTTGCTTCGAGTTCTTTTCTATCCATTTTTTATCTCCTTCTTTGTATGATTGAATCACGTATAATAAGGGTTGAACACCCGGGTGATGTTTTATGCCGCAGATAACATGCAGCGGTATTTTTTATTCCTCGACCAGATCGAACACGACCGTCTTGTAGCCGTCACGCTGATAGATCGCAGCCTTCACGGGAAGCGGAAGCTTGCCCTCTTCCAGGTACTGTTTTCTCTTCTTCTTGGTCATGCCGCGGACGACGCCGTTGAAGCGGGAGCCTTCCTCCAGCTCGATCTCGCCGTAGCAGAACTTGCCGAGCGCTTTGTATTCGGGCTTCGAAGAAAGCGGAGCCGGCATTACGATTGAATGAAGCTTTGCATTTCCGGAGATCTCATACCACTCCGTCTCAAGAGAGCCGCAGGTATTGCAGGCATAAACCGGCGGAAATTCCACAGCTCCGCACTTCGGGCACTTTCTGCCCAGGATCTTGCCCTGCTCAAGGTTCTCATAAAAAGTCTGTGTGACCTTTTCCAGCTTAATTGCCATGACGATCCTCCTTTATTCCGCCGTCCGGATGATGTAGGTGCAGATGTTCTGGGCGCCGCCGTAGCCGCGGAGCATCGCTGTCTTCGGAATCTTCTTGACCTGACCTTCACCGGCTTCGCCGCGCATCTGGTGAACCGCCTCATAGAGGTCGGCAAGTCCGGATGCCGCATGCGCATGGCCAAATGCCGTACGTCCGCCGTTTGTGTTGATCGGCTTGTCGCCGTCGTAAGCCGTGCGGCCTTCGCAGATGTACTTCCAGCCTTCTCCGTAGGGGAGATAGCCGGCGATTTCCGCGGAGATGAGGTGGGATGTGATGATAAAGTCGTTGGAGTAGAAGATATCGATTTCTTCCGGCTTCACTCCCGTCACTTCATAAACCTGGCGGACCGCTTCTTCCGTCGCCGTGACTTCAAAGTGCGGTGTGATCGCTTCGCAGGCCGCGCAGCCGACGCCGAGCACTTCGATCGGCTTGTGGCTCTTGTTGCCCATGTACTTGTCAACCATCTCGGTCGCGCAGACGATAACCGCCGCAGCGCCGTCGCACTTGATCTCCAGTCCGCCCGCGCGGAGGAAATCGCCCATCTTCGGGTTGTACGGGGATCTCATGTATTCCATGACATCGTCGAAGCCCTGCTCCTTCGCCTCTTCCTCATAAGTCTTTCTCATGATGGCAAGCGGGTTCACGGAAGCGTTCTTGCGGTTGTTGATGCACATATGGTTGAGCGTGTCGTCCATCTCTTCATCCGTGAGCCCGCGCGTGCGCTTATACCACTCAGCCGCGTCGTCGTAGATCAGTTCCTGGCCGGCCATAAAGCTGCGGGTGTAGCCGCGCTCATAGAGCCATGCGGTCGTCTGGAGGAACTTCTCCATCGTCATTTTTTCACGTTTATAAGGATGATTCGGAACGGCAACCGCATCACCGAATTCCACGCAGCCGGACAGGACGCAGTTGTACTTGCCGGAAGCGACGGCATTCACCGCCTCTTCGATCGCGTAGTATCCCGTGCAGCAGGCTTCAGAGTGATGAATCGACGCTTTGCCCTTCATGCCGAACCAGTTTGCCACCTGGATATTCGGGGTCAGATAGTTGGATCCGTTCAGGGGGCTGGCCTCACCGTGGAAATAGAAGTCCACATCCTTGGGGCTGACCCCGGCATCCTCCATCGCCTTCAGGGCGGCATAGCCGAACATCTCGCCTTCCGTCAGACCGTTTGTCTCCTCGCGATCAACCGTGTACATAAACGGCGTGCAGCCGACGCCGATGATCGATACGGATCTCTTGTACGGATTGATCTTTGTCTGATTCATAACAGCCATAATCGCATTTTCCTTTCTTTTTTATGTGGCTCAAGATGCATAAGATTGCACACTTTTACAGCTAATGTACATTTTACCAAGCCTGACATCCTCTTTCTTTTCTTCTCATATCCCTTTCATGTGTTCATTTTTGACCTGCTTTTTACCGGATCATAAAGAAAGGTCAGAATTTCACAAAATTCTGACCTTCGCTTCCGTTATTTCACTTTCTTCGTCTTCGACGCACTCCACGCCGAGTAATACTTTGTCCCGGAAATGACTCTGTATGCACGGATCCTGACTGTGTACTTCTTTCCCTTCTTCAGTTTTTTAAGCCAGGCGGATACAGTACCTGCTTTCTTCACGACCTTATATTTTGCCTTCTTTCCCGCCAGGTTATACGCGATCTGGTAGCCGCC
>CACXFK010000145.1 GCA_902766945.1 uncultured Lachnospiraceae bacterium
ATGTTCGGATTTGTTCCGTGCTATGTCAACAGCCGCCTGACAGGCCAGGGCATCCCGGTTTCCTGCGAAGTCGATATCTACGGCACACTGTCCGAGTTCATCGGCACGGTCGTATCCGACGACGTCGTCACGCTGCTTGATATCAACAACTCCGTCCCGAAGGAAATGTATGACGCGGACATCAAGGGCAAGTTCAATTACACGCACAAGGATACCTTCATGGGATTCCACTGCGGCAATACCTGCACGAAGAAGCTCTCCTTCCACGAGATGAAGTATCAGAAGATCATGGCCAGAAGCCTTCCGATCGAAGTGACGAACGGAACGCTCGAAGGCGACATCATCCCGGGCGACATCACATTCTACAGACTGCAGAGCACGGCTGACGGCAAGCTCCGCGCTTACATCGCAGAAGGCGAGGTCCTTCCGGTTGCGACGAGATCCTTCGGCAGCATCGGCGTTTTCGCGATCCCGGAGATGGGCCGTTTCTACCGCCATGTCCTGATCGAGAAGGGCTTCCCGCATCACGGCGCCGTGGCGTTCGGCAAGTGGGGCAAATACCTCTTCGAGACATTCAAGTATATCGGTGTCCCGGTTGAGGAAATCGGCTACAACCAGCCGGCAGGCGTCCGTTATCCGACCGAGAATCCCTGGGGCTGATTGACCTGACAGTGCAGCAAAATGCCTCCTGCCCGGATCCGGGCGGGAGGCATAAAAACAGACGGCTCTTTTTCCGGCATTTTCTTGCCGGCGGGAACCGACCAGCAATTCATGGAGAGAAAAGTCTATGAAAATCCTGAGTGTATATGATCCTGAGTTTGCCGAATACGGCAAAGTGATGGAAGGCTATGACGTACAGCCGATTCTTGACGCGCTGAACAGCGCGACACCGCTTCCCGATGATGTGACCTACGTTCCGGAAGAGCCCGCGATCCAGTCTCTCAAGATCGCGGAGGAGATCGCTCCGTCGCTCTACGGCGGGCTTCCCGCCCAGTTCGGTTTCTGCAATGGGCATAATACGAAGCTGAACTGCCTTGAGTATCACCGGGACAGCGAGTTCAATCTCGGAACCGAGGACTTTGTCCTGATTCTGGCAAAAGAAGGCCAGATCAAGGACGGCAAGCTGGATACCTCCCTCTGCAAAGCATTCCGCGTGCCGGCAGGGGTTCTCGTTGAAGTGTACGGCACTTCGCTTCACTATGCACCGTGCCACACGGATCCGGCGAAGGGATTCCGCGTACTCGTCGTGCTGCCGAAGGGCACGAACTGTGCGAAGCCGGAAGGCGTCGGCGGCAAAGCCTTTGAGGATCAGCTGCTCTTCGCGGCCAACAAGTGGCTGCTCGCTCATCCGGAATCGTCCGAAGCGAAGGCCGGTGCCTGGGTCGGGCTGGTCGGAGAGAATCTCGATATTGCGGGCGATATCTGAATCCTGAATCTGGTTATTCAAAAGCTCCGGGTTTCCTTTGAAACCCGGAGCTTTTCATCACGTAGTATTAAAAACTACTTTATGCATTGACACGCACCGTCGCATGACGTATAATGATTGCCATAGAAAGTAGTTTTAAAAACCACGTAATGAAAGGAGATGCGTACGCATGACAGGGGCTATGGCCGGAAACAGGCATTTCAGTGAAAAAACGAGATTTGGCATATGTCCGGAAACCGTCTCTCTCCAGATCAGGGAACCGGGATCGGCATTGACTCACTTTGCGGCGCTGATTCTGATGGCGGTCGGAGCCGGTCCGCTCATCATGCGGGCGAAGACCTTCGGATCGGGTTTTACGGTGGCCGGGATGCTGGTCTTTGTCCTTACGAGCTGCATGTTGTACGCAGCCAGTACGACCTACCACACGGTGGTGCTCGATTTCAGGAAGACGACGATCTTCAGGAAGCTGGATCACATCTCCATTTCCATCATGATCGCGGGCACGTACACCCCGATCTGCCTGACCGTGCTCCGCGGTACGGCAGGCATCGGGCTTCTTATCGGGATCTGGCTGCTTGCTCTTTGCGGCATCGTGCTGAAGTTCTTCTGGATCACATGCCCGAAGTGGGTGTCCTCCGTTCTCTACGTCGCGATGGGCTGGCTCTGCGTTTTTGCGATGAGGCCGCTCCTCGCTTCCATTCCGGCCGCTGCTTTTTTGTGGCTGCTGGCCGGGGGACTGGCTTATACGGCGGGAGCGGGCATCTATGCGATGCATCCGAAGGCGTTTGACGAGAAGCATATTTATTTCGGTTCACATGAGATCTTCCATGTCCTCATCATGATCGGGACATGCTGCCACTACATCGTGATGTTTCGATGGATCGCCCTTGCGGGCTGACCGGCTTTTCGGGCTCATCTAAGCTGCGTGATAAAAAGGGATCCCCCAGGCTCTTTCCGGTGAGACCGGAGGAGCGCGAGGGGGATCCTCTGCATTTTAAGAGATATCAAGATCGGGCGGGACGTCCAGCTTTTCCGGACGGCTGGCCCCGTTTTTTTTGCGCTGCCTGACACACTCGGTCAGGAGGTATTCGATCTGGCCGTTGACGGAACGGAAATCATCCTCGGCCCACTGTGCGATCTGGCTGTACAGCTTCTCGGAAAGCCGCAGCGGGACCTGCTTTTTACCGCCTTCCGGCATCAGTACAGACTCCCGGAGTTCACGATCGGCTGTGCGTCGCGGTTGCCGCACAGTACGACCAGCAGATTGGAGACCATGGCCGCCTTCCGTTCCTCATCGAGAGTGACGACCTCATTTTCATTCAGTCTGTCGAGGGCCATTTCCACCATGCCGACCGCGCCGTCCACGATCATCTTGCGGGCATCGATGATGGCGGAGGCCTGCTGTCTCTGCAGCATCACGGCCGCGATCTCGGGTGCGTAGGCAAGATAGGTGATCCTGGCCTCGATGATCTCGAGTCCGGCGTCGGACACCTTGGACTGGATCTCATCCCGGATCCGGTTGGCCACGATGTCGCTGGAGCCGCGCAGGCTGCCTTCGTCGGCCACGCCGTCGCCGGTCGTGTCGACGTTCGGAGCCACGTCATACGGGTAAATGCGGACAATGTTGCGGAGCGCGCTGTCGCACTGCAGGGACAGGTACTCTTTGTAGTTGTCCACATTAAAGACCGCTTTGGCCGTGTCCGTGACGCGCCACATCACCGCGATGCCGATCTCAACCGGATTGCCGAGGCAGTCGTTGATCTTCTGGCGGTTATTGTTGAGCGTCATGACTTTGAGCGAGATCTTTTTGCTGGCGGGAGCGGAGGAAATCATGCCGCTCGTGGCCGCGGAGATGAGGATGGATTTCTGGGGCGCGCCGCCGTCCACGTCGCCGCTCTGGTTGAGCTTTGTTTTCGCCGCCGGGTTCACCGCCTGCGTGAACGGATTGACGAAGTAGAAGCCGGGCTCCTTCAGCGTGCCGACATAATTGCCGAAGAGCGTGAGGACGAGCGCTTCCTGCGGACGCAGTACCTTGAGGCCGAGGAGCAGGATCCAGCCGACCGACATAAAGATGATGCTGGCAACCGCGATCAGCGTGCCTGCCGCCGTGCGCGTCGCGAAACCGAGTACACCGAAGACGGATAAGACATACAGTGCGATAATAAGGATCAGCATCGGCATGCCGTTTTTCCTGTTGCTTAATACTTTTTCTGTCATGACCGGGACCTCCTTTTCACAGTGACCCATTGCGGTGAGCGGACAGCCGCTCATATGTGCGGAGCCTGCATGGGCTCTCTTTTGTTGATCGAAATGATATCATAGTGATATCATTCTGTCAATACTGAAATCAGAACAAGGCAGCCATTTCAAAAAGAGGCATTTTCTTCCGAAAGGGCGCTTTACCGGAGCGGATCTTTCGACTATACTGGTACAGGCAAAAATGAGGGTATACGCCCGGAAACAGGAAAGTCATTCATGTTTAAAACAGGCAATAAGGAAAAAACGCGGGATATGACGGAGGGACCGATCCTGCCGCAGATGGTGCTCTTTGCACTTCCGCTTCTTCTGGGTAATCTTTTCCAGCTGCTCTACAACACGGTGGACGCGCTGGTCGTGGGGCACTTTGTCAGTACCGAAGCCCTTGCGGCTGTCGGTTCGACGACGGTCATCGTCAATATCATCGTGTTTCTTTTTAACGGTCTTTCTGTCGGGGCCAGCGTTCTTATCGGACAGACGTTCGGAGCGAGAGATGAGAAGAAGCTGCACACGGCGGTTGAAACGACCATGCTGCTGACCTTTATCGTCAGCGCGGCCTTCACGCTCCTGGGCGTCGCGATTGTGGACCCGATGCTGAAGCTGATGTCCACTCCGGAAAATGTGCTGCCGGAAGCGGCTCTGTACCTGCGCATCTATTTCGGGGGCATCGCCGGGCTTCTCATTTACAACATGGGAAGCGGCATCCTGAGGGCAGTGGGCGATTCGGCGCGCCCTCTGTACTTCCTGATCCTGACCAGCGTGCTGAACATAGCGCTGGACCTGATCTTCGTCATCGTGTTCCATGCGGGCATCGCAGGGGTTGCCTGGGCGACGGTGCTGTCCCAGCTGCTCTCGGCCGTGCTCGTCCTTGTCGTTCTGACCGCGTCGCGCGATATGTACCGCCTGATCTGGAAGGATCTGAAGATCGACCTGTACTCTTTAAAGAGGATCCTCCAGGTCGGCCTGCCTACCGCATTCCAGACGACGATCACTTCATTTTCAAATGTGCTTGTCCAGGGGTATGTCAACGTATTCGGATCGGCGTGTATGGCCGGCTGGAGCTGCTATAACAAGCTGGACCAGTTCATCTTCCTGCCGATGGGCAGCATGGGCATCGCGGCGACCACATTTGTCAGCCAGAATATCGGCGCCGGAAATGAAAAGCGGGCCCGCAGCGGAACGGACTCCGCGGTGAGCCTGGCTGTGCTGATCACGCTGGTTATCGAGGCAGCGCTGTTTCTCTTCGCGGGGCCGTCCGTCCGGATCTTCACGTCGGATCCGGAAGTGGTCCGGTACGGGAAGCTCTTTATCCGCACGAACATCCTGTTTCTGGTTTTCAACTGCGTCAATCACGTCCTGGCCGGGGCGCTCCGCGGCCGCGGGGATTCAAAGGGGCCGATGATCTTTATGCTGGCCACATTTGTCGTGCTGAGACAGATCTATCTGTTTTTCGTGACCCGCTTCTTCATCAACAGTGAAGTCTCGGTTTGTCTGGGATACCCGCTCGGGTGGATTACCTGCTGCATCGGGGAGGTGCTTTACTACATCTTCCGGTATGTGCGCAAAACGCCGCAGAAGGCATCTCTTCGCAAAGCATAAGGAGACGGAACGGGTGAGCCGTAAGGCGGGAAACAATTAAAAAAATGAAATGCAAAAACGGGCCGGCAGAATTCTGCTGACCCGTTTCTTTTATGTCGGTATGGTAAAGGCTGCCCGGCTGGACGAAGAATCCTCCGGGGAAGGCTTTCAGATCTTCTCCCCGCGCGCGTGCTTGTCCAGCACTTTCTGGATGCGGTCGATCGGATTGAGCAGGGCGGACAGGGATGAGTCGTGATTCAGCGTGTCGATGATCAGCGCCAGGTACTTGCTCATATCGCAGCTGATATAATACGGCTTTCCGAGGAGCTCTTCCGGCTGATAGACCAGATTGGTCGTGATCAGGCGGTTGAACAGTCCCTTCTTGTAGGCGGCGTCAAAAGGCTCGGTCCCTCCGGTCAGGATGCCGAACGTCGCACAGATGAAAATGCGGCGGGCCTGACGCTTTTTGAGCAGCTCCGCGGTCTCCAGCACGCCGGCGCCGGATGAAATCATGTCGTCGATGATGATGATGTCTTTTCCGGTGACGTCGGAGCCCAGGAATTCATGGGCGAGGACCGGATTGCGTCCGTTCACCACGGTCGTGTAATCGCGGCGCTTGTAAAACATCCCCATGTCGATGCCGAGGACGTTGGCCAGATAGATGGCCCGGCTCATGCCGCCCTCATCGGGGCTGATCACCATCAGGTGATCGCTGTCAATCTGCAGATCCGGCGCGATGCGGAGGATATTTTTAATAAACTGATAAGTGGGGCTTACGGTCTCGAAGCCGGCGAGCGGGATCGCGCTCTGCACGCGCGCGTCGTGGGCGTCGAAGGTGATGATGTTCTCGACGCCGAGATCCACGAGCTCCTGCAGCGCACCGGCGCAGTCGAGCGACTCGCGGCCGCTTGGCTTGATCTGTCGGCCCTCATACAGATAGGGCATGATCACATTGACTCTGCGGGCCTTTTTGCCGGCCGCGGAAATCACGCGCTTCAGGTCCTGGAAATGATCGTCCGGCGACATGATGTTGGTATAGCCGGACATATTGTAGGTCAGTGAATAATTCATCACGTCAACCATGATGTAGAGATCGTCGCCGCGCACCGATTCGCGGATCATGCCCTTGGCCTCGCCGGAGCCGAAGCGCGGGGTAGAGGCATTGACGATAAAGGTATCCCGCACATATCCGTTTGTGCTGTTGGGAACGATGCCGTCCGCGACGCGCTGTCTGCGCCACTCGACGAGGAAGTCGTCGACTTTGCGGCCGATCTCTTCCATGCTTTTCAGCGGAATCACGGCAAGCCTGCCGTCCGGAATCGTATCAAGTACAGGCCTTGCCTGAGTGTCGATGCGGTCTAATGTCATAGTTGTCCTCCGTTGAGCTTTTTCCGGATGCGTATATCATCGCCGGTCAGTTTCAGAATGGTAAAGTCGCTTGTAATACGGGACAGGATGCGTTCGGAATACTTGGCAGACAGCTCTTTCAGTGACAGATTTGTCGAGATCACGGTCGAACGTCTGAGGGAGATCCGCTCATTGATCACCCGGAAGAGAGCCGATGCCGTAAAGGCGTTGGTCAGCTCCGTGCCGAGATCGTCGATCACCAGCAGATCCGATTGGGAGATGAGTTCCTTCACCGCGCTGCCGCGGCCGTTTCGCTCAAAAGCGGACCCTGCCAGTTCGTCGAAGAAATCGCCGGCCGAGAAATACAGTACGCCGAGTCCGCGCTGCAGTGCTTCTCCCGCGATACAGTGGGAGAGAAATGTTTTTCCGACACCGGTGGACCCGTACAGATACAGACTGCCGCTGATCTGCCTGCCGTCAAACATGGCAAGCGCGGCGGAAACCGCTTTTTCCGCGGACTCTCTCGGCGAAAGGCCCGTCGATGCATCTTTTATTGTATCAGAATACCAGTCAAATGAAAAGCAGCCGAACCGCTCTGTGCGCAGAATCTCTTTCAGTCCGGGGCCGCCGTACAGGATATCCGCCGCAATCCGGTCGAAGCAGGCGCATTTTTTTCCATCCCGGAAACCGGTATCATGACAGTTGGCGCAGGTGTAAACAGGGTCGAGATAATCCGCGTCGAACCCGTGCGCCTCAAGCAGGGCGCGCTTCCGCGAGGTGATCGAGCGGATCTTACTGTTGTAGTCGGTCAGATCGTAGGACGCGTCCGCAATCCGTTTCCTTGCGGCGTCAAGCGATCTGGACGCGATCTCGTCATCCAGCGGAATCATCTCGGGAATCTCCCTGTAGACCTGTTCCGTCCGGAGCGTTTCGCGGTGGCGGTTTTCTTCGCGGATTTCGTCGTACCGCCGCATGACGGCGTCAAACTGAGTATTGGTGAGCGGCATATGGAGTCCTCCAAAAGGCTCTTATGGTCACGGCTTTTTCCCAATCAAAGCGCTTTCAAGGTTACCGAAGTCATAGTTTCTCTGTTCAAAATCGACAAATGTATTGGTCCGTCTGGAAGGAGCAGTCCTCTCTGTTTTCCGGGAAGAGACGTCCTGCTCGTGCTGGCGGTCAAGTCTTGCGACATCCTCCATCGTTCTGACGCCGTTTGAATACCATCGGGTCAGAATGCCGTCGGTGTAGTTCAGCGTGGGTTTGGAAGCGCCCATGACCGTGCGCGTGCAGGCTTCGGTGATGAGCTCCATCGGGAATTCGTATTTCTCGATCCACTTTTTCATGACGCGGATCTCGGCTTCAACCGGATGGTGGTTGTCGATGCCCAGCGCCTTTAATATGTCGTAGTACTCCCTGTGGTAGCTTCCGGCGGCCACGCGCGCGTCGCGCACGGTCTGCACGCCCTGATCCTTCCAGTTGAGCGCCACTTTTTCAATATAGTGGAAACTCTTGTGCCCGCGGCTCACGCAGTATTCGATCAGGTAATCGATCAGATCGGGAGAAAAATGCAGGCCGTCGTAGAAGAAGCAGATCTTCTGCATCTCGGAGCGGGTCAGCGGTTTTCCCAGATATTGCTGCGCGATAAACAGGAGCTCGCGAATGTCCTCGCGGCTCCCAAGTTCGGTCAGTCTCTCGCTCGTGATATCCGAAGGGCGGCCTGTGCTCTGCGGCTCCTTTTCCTGGACCGGACGGCTGTTTGTGAAGCTGATGTCCGTCAGGCGGCCTTCTTCATCTCTTGACAGGGTCAGCGCGCCTTCCTTCTCCCAGTACCGGAGCGCGCGGTCGACGTCATTTTCCGTGCAGTTCATGCGGTCCGCGATGCTGCAGAGCGTGAGGTCCGCCGTATCGCTGCCGGCGGCCCTGACGAGATAAAGATATATTTTAAAGAAATCGCCGTTTGCCTCCGGCAGAAAACGGTCGAGAAAGTCGTTTGATATCACGGTAACGTCCTGCGGGAAGCAGGAACGGATTCGTATCGTATCCATGTTCACCAGATTCCTGTTCTGTCACGATTCCTCATCTGAGGGGATATACTGAGCATTATAACAGAACAAATCCGGCTGACATCCACAAAATAATCCACAGTACACGGCTCCATCAAGTGGAGAAACGCACTGTGGATGATGTGTGATCTGTGGATAATCAGCCGCGAAGCAGATCTTCCCCAACATCTACGATGTTTCCTGCCCCCATCGTGATCAGCAGGTCACCGGGACAAAGATGTGATTTGAGGTATTCTTCGATCCCCGCAAAGGTCGGAAAATAATCCGCTTCGGTTCCGCGCGACCGGATCTCGTTCATCAGGTCCTCGGAGGAAATGCCGATCGTATTGACCTCCCGGGCGGCGTATATGTCGGCGAGCACGACCTGATCGGCCAGTGTGAGCGCATCCGCGAATTCGGTGAGGAGCGCCTTTGTCCGGGTATAGGTGTGCGGCTGGAACGCGACGTAGAGCTTCTTGTGCGGGTACCGCGAAGCGGCCGTGAGCGTGGCCCGGATCTCGGTCGGATGGTGGGCGTAATCGTCGATGACCGTCGCGCCGCAGACCGTGCCCTTGTACTCGAAACGTCTTTCCGTGCCGCTGAAGCTTAAGAGGCCGTTCGCGATCGTGTCCGCCGAAAGACCGAGCTTTCTGCCAAGCGCAATGCTCGCGAGCGCGTTGGAGACGTTGTGCACGCCGGGAACCCGAAGCGTGAAGGACCCGAGCGCTTCTCCGCGCTCGATGCAGGTAAAGGACGCGCATCCGTGCTCATCGTAGACGATGTCCGCGGGCGTGTAGTCCGCATCACCCTCCATGCTGTAGGTGATGATCTCACAGCCGATGCCGTCCGTGACGAAGTCATAGCGCGCCGTATCCTTGTTGATGATCAGCGTGCCGTCATCGGGCAGGAGAGCGGCGAAGCGATGGAACGAGGACGCGATATCGTCCAGGTCCTTGAAGAAATCCAGATGATCCGCATCGACGTTCAGGATCAGCTCGATCTTCGGGAAGAATGAAAGAAAGCTGTTCGTGTATTCGCAGGCTTCGGTGACAAACAGATCGTCGGAGGAGCCGACGCGGATATTGCCTCCGATGGCAGGCAGAATCCCGCCGACCGAAATCGTCGGGTCGAGATCGTCCTCAATCAGGATATGCGAGACCATCGAGGTGGTCGTGGTCTTTCCGTGCGTGCCGGAGACCGCGATCGGCGTTTTGTAATTCCGCATGATCTCCCCGAGCAGCTGCGCCCTGGTCAGCATGGGGATGCCGGCTTCCTTTGCGGCGGCAAACTCCGGATTGTCCGGGTGAATGGCGGCGGTGTACACGACGCAGTCGATATCCGGCGTGATGTTTTCCGCCTTCTGGCCGATTACGATGACGGCGCCTTTTTCTTCAAGGTGCTCCGTGAGGGGCGTCTTTTTCATGTCCGAGCCGGAGATGCGGAAGCCTTCTCCGAGCAGGATTTCCGCGAGCCCGCTCATGCTGATTCCGCCGATGCCGATGAAGTGCAGATGCAGCGGCTTACTGAAGTTGATCTGATACATGATGGATTTGTACTCCTTTAACGATGCGCATGTGCGTGAGGAAACGCTCAAATCAACATGCGAATTTGAATTATTTATTCTTTTTTCTGATATGATGAACCAATACAGTATAGCACAGATCGGCTGGGTTTTTTCAAAAACCGCGGAAAAACGGAAAAAAAGGAAGGGGTCGGAACGGGTGTTGTCAATTTGACCAAAAAATCGAACGGCTTAGACGGCGGATTGTGATAAATGTTCACTTATGTTTAGCAGTGTGTTATAATTAGCATACTAAAATTTCATACTTGAACGTGAGGTGAGCTTTATGATCAAGAAGGAAATGATTGCGATGCTCCTTGCCGGTGGGCAGGGCAGCCGTCTCGGCGTCCTGACCGACAATGTCGCAAAACCGGCCGTATCGTTCGGAGGGAAGTACCGTATCATTGACTTTCCTCTGAGCAATTGCATCAATTCCGGAATTGATACGGTCGGCGTGCTCACGCAGTATCGTCCGCTCCGCCTCAATACGCACATCGGAATTGGGATTCCCTGGGATCTGGACCGCAATGTCGGAGGCGTCACCGTGCTTCCGCCATATGAAAAGCTGGGGAATACGGACTGGTATACCGGGACCGCAAACGCCATTTACCAGAACCTGGAATTCATGGAGCAGTATAATCCGGACTATGTGCTGATCCTTTCGGGCGATCACATCTATAAGATGGATTATGAAGTGATGCTCGACTACCACAAGGCCAACCGGGCCGACATCACGATCGCGGTTATGCCGGTTCCGATGGAGGAAGCGTCCAGATTCGGCATCATGGTGACGGATGAAAGCGGCCGGATCACGGACTTCCAGGAAAAACCCGAGCATCCGGTCAGCAACCTGGCTTCGATGGGTATCTACATTTTCAGCTGGTCTGCGCTGAGAGAAGCGCTGGTGAAGCTGAAAGACATGTCCGGACTCGATTTCGGCAAGCATGTCCTGCCGTACTGCAGGGAACATGACAAACGGCTTTACGCCTATGAGTTCAACGGCTACTGGAAAGACGTCGGCACACTGGGATCTTACTGGGAAGCCAACATGGAGCTTATCGATGTCATACCGGAATTCAACCTCTACGAAGAATTCTGGAAGATATATACGCGGGGCGATATCGTTCCGCCTGACTATATTTCCGAGCATGCCGTCGTCGACAAGTGCATCATCGGCGAAGGCGCGGAGATTTACGGAGAAGTCCACAACTCGGTGATCGGACCGGCGGTCCGGATCGAAGAGGGCGCCGTAGTCAGGGACTCGATCATTATGCAGGAAGCCTTCATCGGAAGGGGAACGGAGGTGAACCGGGCGGTTATCGCGCAAAATGCCGTGATCGGCGACCATGCCCGGCTGGGTATCGGTGAAGACGCACCAAATGTTTACAATAAAAAAGTGTACGCCTTCGGACTGGTCACGATCGGCGAGAATTCAGTCATCCCGCCCGGCGTGACGATCGGACGGAATACGGCCATCCTCGGAGAGACGACTGCTTCGGATTATCCGGGCGGCGCTCTGCCGAGCGGAGGGGCCATCATCAGGAATGACGAGAAAGAAGGTGAGATCTCATGAGGGCAGTCGGAATCATACTTGCAGGCGGCAACAATAACCGCATGAGAGAGCTTTCGAGCAAGCGGGCGATCGCGGCGATGCCGATGGCCGGCAGCTACCGCAGCATTGATTTTGCTTTGTCCAGCATGACCAATTCCCACATCGGGAAGGTGGCCGTCCTGACACAGTACAACGCCCGTTCGCTCAACGAACATCTTTCCTCTTCAAAATGGTGGGATTTCGGAAGAAAACAAGGCGGACTCTTCCTGTTCCCCCCGACGATCACGTCAAAGAACAGCTGGTGGTACAGAGGGACGGCGGACGCCATCTACCAGAATCTGGACTGGCTCCGCAACTGCCACGAACCGTATGTGGTCCTGGCAAGCGGCGACTGCGTCTACAAGCTCGACTTCAACAAGGCGCTGGAATATCACATCGCCAAGCGCGCGGATGTGACGGTCGTATGCACCGAGTGCCGTGAAGACGACGTCAGCCGGTTCGGTGTTCTGAAGATGAACGCGGACGGACGGATCGAGGAATTCGATGAGAAACCGATGGTGTCCAGGTCGAACCTGATCTCAACCGGCATCTACGTCATCCGGCGGCGTCTGCTGATCGAGATGATTGAAAAATGTGCGCAGGAGGACCGCTCAGATTTCGTAAAAGACATATTGATTCGCTACAAGGACCTGAAGAGAATCTACGGGTACAGGATCAACACATATTGGAGCAATATCTCCACAGTTGAGTCCTACTACAGGACAAATCTTGATTTCCTGAAACCGGAGGTGAGGGACTTCTTCTTCCATCAGGGTCCGACTGTTTTTACAAAAGTGGACGACAATCCGCCGGCAAAGTACAACCCGGGTTGTTCCGTCAGGAATTCCCTTGTATCGTCAGGCTGCATTATCAACGGGACGATCGAGAATTCGGTTATTTTCAAAAAAGTTTTCGTGGGAAATAACTGCCATATCAGGAATTCCATTATTTTGAATGACGTATATATCGGTGACAATACTCATATTGAAAACTGCGTTGTCGAGAGCCGCGATACAATCCGGGCGAACTCTTATCACTGCGGCGAAAACGGCATCAAGATCGTCATCGAGAAAAACGAGAGATACGTCATCTGATGAGCTGCCACCGGACTTAAGGACCGGATGGATGCCATATTCTAAGTTTTACTTTATTTATACCAGAAAGGGAATATGTTATGAATATCACAGACGTAAGAGTTCGCAAGGTCTCCAAGGAAGGCAAGATGAAGGCCGTAGTCTCCATCACGATCGATGACGAGTTTGTCGTGCACGACATCAAAGTCATCGAGGGAGAGAAAGGGCTTTTTATCGCGATGCCGAGCCGGAAAGCGGCGGATGGTGAATACAGGGATATAGCCCATCCCATTAACTCCGAAACCCGCGGCGAGATACAGAACATCATTCTGAATAAATATGAGGAGACCGTAGCTACAGAAGAAGCGGCATCTGAGACCGAAAATGATATGGCATACATCTGAACAGACTGAAAATCCGTGGTATCTGTAATAAGGCGTGAAGCGCTGTGCGAAGAGCACAGCGCTTTTTTTGCCTCATAGGAAATTCCTACGGATTTCCTATGGGACAAAAAGCACTCCGTGCAGGATGCGCACTCGCACGTAAGGAAAAAGGAAATATACTTTTTAATCCCGTTTTCATGCGCATATATGGCAGAAAAAGCTCTTTTTTACCCAAAATATTACGGAAATGTTACAAAAATAAGCCAAAAACCTTTCTAATTATTACAGACTGTGTTATACTGCACAAGTGATGTGAAAGGAGTGGTTTTATGCTCACAAAGAAACTGACTGCTGCAGCGCTGACAGCGACCCTTGCTTTGTCCGGCGCTTTATCTGTTCCGGCCGATACCGGCGAAGAAATCCGCACGGCTCAGGAAGCCCATGATGCGGCGGCAACAGAACTTGACAGCACAAAGAATCAGATCAGCACACTGGAAGACAAGAAGGCAGATCTCGAGACCTACCTGAATTCTCTGAATACCGAACTCGGGACACTCTCCGAGGCTCTGACGTCTCTTTCCGAGGAAATCGGAACCAAAACGACCGAGATCGAGATGAACAAAGGGGCGGTGACCCGTGCCCGCGCGGACGAAGAGAAGCAGTACGAGTCGATGAAGGCCCGGATCCAGTATATCTATGAACAGATGGACAACGGAATCGTCGTTTCGCTCCTCGAGTCGGACAACATTACCGATTTCCTTAATAAAGCGGACGAGGCCAGAGAGGTGACCGAGTATGATCACAACCGTCTTCTCGAGTACCGACGGATCACGGAAACGGTCGAGACAAGACAGGCCGAGCTGGAAGAGGACGAGAAGAAACTCGCGGCCATGAAGGCTGAGAGCGAGAAGAAGCAGGACGAGATCCTGAAACTCGCCAAGACAACGGATAAAAAGATCGCTTCCTATGAATCCGAGATCGGCGAAAAAGAACTGTCGGCGTCCAAGCTGAGCGACAAGATCAAGGAACAGAAAGAGATTCTCCAGGTGCTCGAGAAACGCGCGGAAGATGAGCGCGCTGCGGCCGAGGAAGAAGCCCGCCGCGAAGAGGCCATTTCCAGGCTGGCCGAAGAGAAAGCGGAGGAGGAGGCGGCTGAGACGTCCGATCCGGAGACGGCGGACGAGGAGAGCGAAGAGGTGACCGGAGCGGCTTCCGATGAGGAAGACGAAGAGAACACCGACGACGCTTCTTATACTGAGGACGAAGAAAACGGCGATGAGGCGTCTTACTCCGAAGAAGAGGAAGACAGCGCTGATTCTTCTTACGATGAAGACGAAGCGGTGAGCGGCGAGTCCGCTTACGCCGACGAGGAATATGACGACGGGACCTCTTACGAAGAGGAAGAGGCGGATGACGAGTCCTCTTACGCCGAAGAGGAAGAGACGAGTGACGAGTCCTCTTACGCCGAAGAGGAAGGCAGCGACGACGAGTCCTCTTACGCCGAAGAGGAAGAGACGAGTGACGAGTCCTCTTACGCCGAAGAGGAAGAGACGAGTGACGAGTCCTCTTACGCCGAAGAGGAGGAGACGAGTGACGAGTCCTCTTATGACGAAGAGGAAGAGAGTTACGACGATGAGTCCTCTTACGACGAAGAGGAAGAGACAAGTGACGAGTCCTCTTATGACGAAGAGGAAGAGAGTTACGACGATGAGTCCTCTTACGCCGAAGAGGAAGAGACAAGTGACGAGTCCTCTTACGACGAAGAGGAAGAAAGCTACGACGATGAGTCCTCTTACGACGAAGAGGAAGAGAGCTACGACGAGTCCTCTTATGACGAAGAGGAAGAGAACTACGACGAGTCCTCTTACGATGAAGAGGAAGAGAGCGACGGGGACAGCGG
>CACXFK010000146.1 GCA_902766945.1 uncultured Lachnospiraceae bacterium
GACGGACGGCGATGCCTGAATGGCCGGTTCTGTTTTTTAAGTATTCCCCTCACTGTCCGCGATGGGAATACTTTGCGCCGGGTATCCCCGGATTTCCGGATCCGTTGCCGTCTGTCTCAGGGCCTGCCGGCCCGGCGTTCTCCTCACCGGAGTTCTCCTGCCCGGCATTCTCCTCATCAGAGTTCTCCTCACCGGAGTTCTCCTCATCAGAGGGCTCCTCATCAGCGGGTTCCTCATCAGAGGGTTCCTCATCAGAGGGCTCCTCATCAGAGGGCTCCTCATCAGCGGGTTCCTGCTTGGGACTTTCTTCTGCGGATCCCTCTGCATCCGCGCTGTCCGGATCCGCCTGCGCATCTCCCGCTTCACCGGATTCAGACGGAGCTGTGATGGTCATCTGCTTCCGGTCACCGAGCACAACCGGGATTTCAAGACTCTCAAACTGTGTTCCTTCCGAATTGAGCCGGTATACGGTTATGTCTGTGGTCTCGCCGCAGGGATGATAAGTCAGTTCTTCAACCAGTTCTTCCTGCGTCGCGACCGCACGGCCGTTCAGGGCGGTCACGATGTCGCCCGCCAGAATGCCGGCCTGGTCTGCAGGTCCGTTTTCTTCGACCTCCATCACGTAGACGCCGGCCGGATAGCCTCCGTTCACATACTCCTCCGGAACGGTCACGCAGGTAATGCCCAGATAAGAAGCCCGGTCCTCTCCGACCTTCTCCCGCTCCGCGCCGCTGCAGAGTTCCTTCAGCACGCCTTCGGCGACAGACATCGGGATCGCGTACCCGACCCCTTCGACCTTCGTGCTGACGTATTTCGCTTCGTTGATGCCGACCAGCTCACCGCTCATATTGATGAGCGCGCCGCCCGAGTTCCCCGGATTGATCGAGGCATCCGTCTGAATCAGCGTATGGGTCCGGCCGTCCGAATCCTGCATCGTGCAGTCAAGTACGGAGACAATCCCCTTCGAGACCGACTGGCCGAAGCCGAGCGCATTTCCGATCGCGATGACCGGCTCCCCTACCCGCAGCTGGCCGGAATCTCCGAACGCGATCACTTCGATCGCGTCCCTGGTATCCGCCGAAAGCGCATCCAGACGCACCTCGATCACAGCGAGATCCGTATCGCTGTCATATCCGCGCACGGACCCGTATGCCTGCGCATTATCCGCGAAGATCACGCGGATATCCGATCCGTCCTTAACCAGATGGTGATTCGTCGCGATCAGGATATTGAGGTCGCTCTTCCCGATGATGATGCCGCTTCCGGCGGTAATGGACGTCTGCGACCCCTCGGCCTCATCTTCCGCACTTACCGGCAGTCCCGTCTTCATGATGGAAACCATGGACGGCATCACCTTCTCCACGATTTCGGGGACGGCCGCACTTCCGGACTGCTCCGCTTCCTCCTTCTCGGTTCCGTCTGTGCTCCCGGCATCCGCCTCCTCAGACGGCCTGCCGAGCACCACCGTTCCTTCCTCTGACGGACCTGCCTGGCCGGACGGGCTGCCCGTGACAAGCTTCAGCAGATCGCGCATGGACCTGCCGTTCGCAAAGGACCAGCACACAGTGGCCAGCGCCGTAATCAGAACGGCCGCTGCCGCAATCGCCAGGAACACCTTCAGTCCTTTTCTGCCCGTCCGCTGAGACGGCCCGCCCTGCTCCGGAATTGCCTCCGGTGCGCGGAACCGGTATTCGTCATAGCTGCTGTAATAATGGTTCGTTTCCCCGCTGTTCGGATCAGGTTGTGAATAGTTCATATTCATCGCATACTCCTTTATTGTTCTCAAGGAAATCCGGCCCGTGTTCTTCTTTCACTCACCGGCGCTTTCGCTGCTTTCCCGCCGCATACCCGTATTTGTCGAAAAAACCCGGATCGTTCGACAATTTCCTGACCACCGGTCCGGGAAGATAGCGATACGCCTTCCCCAGACGGAATCCGATGAGCCGCGCGGCGCACTCCCGGTAAAACCCCGGAATCAGATGTGCGCGCCCCACTTCCTTCAGATAGCGGGTCACGTAGGACACAAGCCTCTTTCCCTCGCCGGAAGATCCGACGCCGCGGAAGATCTCCGGGTGCATCGCCTGGGAGACCCCGTTGTCGAAATTGCGGTGCAGCTGCTGTGCGTTTGTATAGTGATGCGCGTGATAAACCCTCGCTTCCGCGCAGTACGCGACCCCGTATCCCAGATGCATGATCCGGGCCGCGTAGACCATATCCTCATTAAAAATGGCGGGAGCCGAAAATCCGCCCATCCGGATAAACGTCTCTCTCTCGTACATCGCGCAGACATTGGAACAGAAATAGGTTTTGATGCCGAGCTCGGGCAGATCGCGGAGCGTCCGCACCTCGCTCACATCCGGATAATTGAAATTCCGGACGCAGCCTTCCGTGATCGGACTGTCCGCTTTCGGAAGCTGTCTCGCATAAGCCGCCTTGACAGCCGGATTGCCGAATGTGCCGAGCAACGCGCTCACGAGTCCCCGATCCGCGGGCATCGCGTCCTGCGTCATAAACAAAAGGTAATCGGCATTGGAAAAGCCGACGCCCATATTCCTGGTCGCCGCGTGATCAAACTCCTTTTTTGTGATGTGAAATACCTCAGCCTTTCCGATTCCCGAGATCAGCCGCTCATCCCACAAAGACTCATCCGTGTTGATGATGAGGATGTGATCGACGGGACAGCTCTGCCGCATCAGCATGCGGAGCAGATCCCTGAAAGAGGCGTTGGGCCGGTATGTCGGAATGATGACATCTACACTTGCATTCATCATGGATAGACGATACGTCCTTAAAATAAGTACCATCCCGCATGCATCGGCACACAGGATGGCACTGGTTTTCGTTATCAAAGAACAGCTTATGTCACACAGCGCGGTCTCACTTGACGACGTCGGCCTCACCGCCGGATTCGCCGATCACGCTGTTCTGCTTTGCGGTATCCCGGTTTGCTGCTGTAAGTCCCGTAAGGAAAGAGATATCGCTGCTGTACGCCTTGACGGTCGGACTGCATTCGTAATCCTCGTCGTCAAAGAGGAACGCATGCAGCTCCCGCACATTGTCTTCAAGCGTAACCGGTACGACGGTATCAAGGATCTTCGAACCGACTGCCACGTCCTTCTCGATGTGTTCAAACGGGAAGCCGGTCGTTTTTTCAATCTCAAAGCCAAATACCTGCGTCGCCAGCTTGACGATCTGCGCATTGGAAAATGAAGTCTTGCAGAGCGGGAATACGTCATTGATCATCGCGGCCACCGCGTCAAAGCCCCTGCGCTTCGCCTTGCTGATGACCTTCTGGATCACGACGCGCTGTCTCTGCGTGCGTTTCATGTCGTTTCCGGCCGTGGAACGGATGCGCGCATAAGATACGGCCTGCACGCCGTTCAGATGATACTCTCTCGGCATCGTCTCGGGCGGGATCGGATCATACTGCATGCCGGTCACGCTGCTCGTCTCGATGCAGTAGTTGTTCATATGCGTCACTTCTTCTTCGGTCATCCACACATCGATGCCGTCGATGTCGTCGACCAGCTTGGCCACGGCGGAGAAGTCCACGACAACATACTCATGAATATTGAGGTCCAGATTGCGGTTCAGCATCGCAAGAAGCTGGCGGGCACTACCGTTTGCATAGGCCGCATTGGCTTTATCATACCGGCCGCCCGATGTTCCGGATGCGGTCCCTTGAGCTGCGGCTTCCGGGACTGACGATACGGCCGCGTCATCCGCTGTGCTGTCCGATGAAACCGTACCGGCGGATTCGGATTCCTCCGGCGGGCTCTGCAATGCCGTCTCCTCAGCAGAGGCTGCCTCGGGAGATGCGGTCACGGCCGTCGAGGGTTCGGGGCTGTCCTGTTCCTCATCCGATGATCCGGCGTCGGACGTGTCTTCATTTTCATAAGCCGTTCCGGCGGATTCGCGGTATTCGTTTTCCGACGAGGATTCATACTGAGAATCCTCTTCCCGGTCATAGCTGTCTTCTTCGGTGTCGTTGTAAGACGTATCGTCCTCTCTGTCATAGGACGTCTGCTCCGCCGTCTGACCGGCCTCGTCGTCCGCGGAAGA
>CACXFK010000147.1 GCA_902766945.1 uncultured Lachnospiraceae bacterium
GGCACCGTTGCCTCTGTCCTTCCTCAGATGAGCCATAAAGAGGAGCGACATGACGATCTGCAGCACCGATGAACAGGGCGTGGCAAGACCGATCTTAAAGAGAGACACCGGGCGGAGCCGGCTCATGAAATAGGAGACCGGCACTCTGACACCGAAGGCACTTGTGATACCCTGCAGCATGACGAAACGCGTCTGGCCCAGGCCGTTGTAATAGCCGATGAAGACGAAAAATATGGGCGTCAGCACGCAGTCGATCGCGTAGGATTTCAGATAATCCGCGCCGGCCAGTACGACTTCCGGATCTTTCGAGAAGATCGCGCACAGCAGATCTCCGCGGAAATATGTCAGAAGCCCCATGAATACGCCGACAGAAAGGGAGGTCAGGATGCCGTAGCGCAGTGCTTTGGTGGCGCGGTCGTATCTTCCCGCACCGACATTCTGCGCGGTGAAAGCCGCGACGGACTGCATAAATGAGCTCGGCACAAGCATGATGAAAGCGCACACTTTCTCCGCGACCCCGATGCCGGCGGACGGAATCAGGCCCAGCGAATTCACAATAGCCTGAATGATCATAAACGACAGTCCCACCAGCAGATCCGAGACCGCGAGCGGAAGACCCAGCGTCGTAATCGCTTTCCAGACGTGCATGTCGACATGAACCATTTTCCCGGAAAATGTGAAAGGCAGCTTATGGCGGCGGATCAGTATGAGGGAAATGACAACGCTCAGAGCCTGAGCGGCAACCGTGGCAATGGCAGCGCCTGAGGCACCGAGACCGAGGTTCCGGACCAGAAAGAGGTCGCCGGCAATGTTGAAGACGCAGGCGATGGCGACTGCCGTAAGCGGCGTCCGGGAATCGCCGATGCCGCGGAAGATACTTCCGATCAAGTTATAGGCGATGATGACAAGAACGCCTCCCCCACAGATCCGCACGTAGGAGACCGTGCGGTCAAAGGCCTCTTCGGGAGCATGCATCAGAGTGCAGATCTGCGGCGTCAGCAGCACAAGGACGGCGGTCAGCGCCAGCCCGAGGCAGACGAAAAGGGTAATGCCGGCTCCGATGGTTTTGCCGCCGCGCTGTCCGTCTCCGCGGCCGATCTGCTGGCCAAGAAGAACCGTGATGCCCATAGCAAAGCTGCTGATCGGGCCGGTGAGAGTGATCATGATATTGGAGCCGGTCGCAACGGCCGATACATCTGCAGATGAGGCAAACTGCCCGACGATCAGAAGATCCACGGCACCGTAGGTCGCCTGCAGAAGCAGGGCGAAGAGTACCGGAACAGAAAAGCGGATCAGCTGTGATAAGATCGGTCCGTCTGTAAAATTCTGTGCGCCGTCGGTTTTCGTATTCATATATTCTGATTCCATCCGGTCATCCGTTCAATGACCGCTTTCCTTTCTGAAGCAAAGCAACAACCGCCACTTGACCAAGTGACGGTTGAACAGGTATCGAATCACTATCATGCAGCTGAGGCCAGTTGCTTGTCGCAGTGCTTCATTTATCATATGAGAGTTTAATGGACAGGCGGATATCTGTCAAGACGAGTTAATGCGGTGCCAACACGGTGCCAGGCACCGTGTTAACTCACCATAAATCCAGCCGCATCTGAGGATCGATCCAGCTGAGCTGTTTTGCCTCATGGATCTTGTCTTCTTTTTCCGGGTGGCCGATCAGCAGCGGCGATTCGGGATCGTGCTGCTTCATCGCAGTTCGGACGGCATCCCGGTCAGAATTGGCATAGCAGTACCTGCAGAGATGGCCGCAGGTATTATATGCTCCGATGTCTCCGGTGATGTAGCAGGCGCATTCCTTACGGTTTTTCGGGTTTGACGGGAGGAGAAGGTTCTGGCCGATGGCGTCCTCGAATACCTTCTGTGTCATACAGCCGGAACAGTCTGCGCCGACGGAGGCGAGAGCGGGACTCTCTCCGCATGGTTTGATGGTCAAATCGTATTTGCGGGCGATTTCCACAAAGGCTTTTGTGAGCGCAAGCTGTGCAGACATCGGAATCGCCGCGGCTTCCGGGAAGTTTCGCTTTACTTTTTCATACAGATCAATAAAGCTGATCACAACAGTGTGCGTATAGCCGGCCAGTGCCCGGCACATATCTGTGAATGCTTCAATATGACGGTCCATTGTCCAGCCTGTGCGGAGAGCACGGGCTGTTTGTGTCTGCGCATGCGGGGAAATGGCAGCATTCGGATGTGGCTTGCAGGCGCCATTTTCCTGATCAATGATTATGGGATCGTACCGCCAGCACATGTTGTCTGCGCCGACGACAGCGGACAGCTTCCGGAAGGTTTCCAGGACGGCGGCCTTGTCCGGCACATGCGGTTCGATGTCTTTGCCGTAAGGTGTGATCGTCACAAACCAGTATTGATGATAAGGCTCCAGCAGATGCATATATTTCAGCATCGGGGCAGGGTTCTTTGAGCAGAAGACGATGAGGTCGACCACGGAGGGATCCAGCCGGTATTTCGTAATGGAGACCGGGTTAAAAGGGTTTCGGACGAGAACAAAGCCTTCCTGCAGCCGGTTTGCAAACCAGTCTGCGTAGAAGGCGGGTATGTCTGTCCGGTTTCCGGTCTGAATGATCATGTGTGCGAGATCTCCTTCCGTGGATTCTGGGCGGGATGCGTATGTATGCTTCGCAGAAATGAGCCATTTTCCGGATCATCATAACATTCCGGTGATCCTATTGACAATGGTGACAAAGGGGACAGGCACCGTGTTACGTGTCCGGTCTACTTTGAAATCGTGATCTTTACATTTCCGTCTCCCAGAGCCTTTTTCAGCCCCTGCGGTTTCAGAATTCTGCCTATCTTTGTGTATGAATATCCGCTTTGGAAGGTCCGGTAGAACAACACCAGA